>CAZHQZ010000035.1:9264-12189 GCA_964534675.1 uncultured Pseudomonadales bacterium
GAGCCGTAGATTGGGTTGCCGTTCAGCTTCGGTGTCGAGATACTATCGTCCAACGTCACATCGGTCGCCCCAACGCGCAGGATAAAATCTCCCGCTTTGTGTGCCTGCACACCCACCGCACAGCTTACCAATATCAAACCCACAACCACTTTTTTGAATACACTCATCTTTCACCTCGAACCCAACAGAAGATGCGATTGACCCAACCGCAACACCATTGGAGCACAGGCTTTTTCACCATTTATTGACAGAAATTAAATGTTTATCCGATCAAAAAATGTATTTTAAATAGACCAATAACAGAAACTTTTTTATGAGCAACGATACTTTTTTTTATTTTGATCCCACTAGCCTGCATGCCCGCGCTGAAGCATTAGCTGAGAGCTATCGCACTGCCTCGCCCTTTCCGCATGCCGTGATCGACAACTTATTGCCAGAAGCCATTGCACAGCGTTTAGCGAGAGAGTTTCCTGCCGCCAATTTCGTCGGCTTTCAACGCCGCGATAACCCGCACCAGGTGTTAAAACAAGCGCGCCTGCAAGAAAGTTATTTTGCCGGCGTTTCCGGTTTTGCACGCCATATGGTGCTGCTGTTTAACGATCACGTTTTTATTGATTTTCTGGAAAAATTGACCGGCATCAAAGGCATCATCCCCGACCCGCATTTTTTCGGCGGTGCGTTCCACCAAATTCTCCCCGGCGGAAAACTCGACATCCACGCAGACTTCAATCGCGATGAACGCCGAAAATTAGATCGCCGCTTAAATGTGCTGTTGTATTTGAATGAAGATTGGCAAGACGCTTGGGGCGGCAATCTGGAATTATGGAATGCGGATATGACGCGCTGCGAAAAAATCGTGTCGCCAGTTTTGAACCGCTGCGTGATTTTCAACACCACCGATACCTCTTTCCACGGCCATCCTGAACCACTCACCTGCCCACCGGAGCGCACGCGCAATTCTCTGGCGTTTTACTACTACACCAACGGCCGCGATGACGGTGCCACGGGCGCAGGGCAATTCAGAACTCAGTGGCGAGATAGACCTGAAGGAAAATAAACATGAAAACTTCCGACATCCGCCGCGAATACCAATACGGCGAATTGCATCACGCGGATTTAGCCACTGATCCCTTCACGCAATTTGCGCGCTGGCTGGAAGCTGCGGTGCAAGAACCCAACTTGCCCGACCCCACCGCTATGACGCTCGCCACCGTAAATACACAAGGCCAGCCCGCGCAGCGCACGGTATTGCTGAAAGATCACAGCGCCGCCGGTTTTACTTTTTTTACCAATCTGCGCAGCCACAAAGCACAAGACTTGCAGGCCAACGCCAAAGTCTCGCTGCTGTTTCCATGGCTGGTGCAGAGCCGACAAGTGATTATCCAAGGCACGGCACAGCGCACTACCCGCGCAGAAGATGAAGCCTATTTTGCTAGCCGACCGCGCGGTAGCCAGCTCGCCGCTTGGGCTTCTGAGCAGAGCAGCGTGTTGCAAAACCGCGAGCAACTGGAAGCCACTTTTGCTGATATGGAAAACCGTTTTGGCGATAGCGTTATCCCCTGCCCTGAGCATTGGGGCGGCTGGCGTGTGATGCCGGCGCGCATCGAGTTTTGGCAGGGGCGACCCAGCCGCCTGCACGATCGCTTCGTCTACGAAAAACAAGACAATGCTTGGCATATTTTTAGGCTAGCTCCGTAGTTTTCAGGCTAGCCCCTCACCGCACTCTGCCGCATAATTCCGCCTCCCAATTTTTCACTTTTTCTTTTAACCAACCCTAGGAGCACCACCATGCAAACCGTTATTGCCAAAAAACTGGGCATACAAGTGCCTATCTTTGCGTTTACACACTGCCGCGACGTTGTGGTTGCGGTGTCCAAAGCCGGCGGCTTGGGTGTACTGGGCGCTGTCGGCTTCTCGCCTGAGCAGCTCAAGCAGGAACTGGACTGGATCGACCAACACATCGGCGATCACGTTTACGGTGTGGACATCGTTATCCCGCAAAAATACGAAGGCATGGGTGAGATGGATCCCGCCAAACTGGAAGAAATGCTGCAAGGCATGGTGCCGCAAGAGCACCGCGACTTCGCGGAAAAACTGCTGGCCGACCACGGCGTACCCGCTTGGCCCGACAAAGACGACAAAATGGGCTTGCTGGGCTGGAACGAAGCCATCGCCACCCAGTTGGTTGAAGTTGCTCTGGAACGCCCCAAGTGCAAGCTCATCGCCAACGCGCTCGGCACGCCGCCAGCTGAAATCATCAAAAAAGTACAAGACAGCGGTCGTTTGATCGGCGCGCTGTGCGGCAAAGTGAAGCAAGCTGTGCAACACAAAAAAGCTGGCCTTGATTTCATCATCGCGCAAGGCGGCGAAGGTGGCGGTCACACCGGCGATGTGGGTTCTATCGTGCTGTGGCCACAAATCATCGATGCCGTGGGCGACACCCCCGTGCTGGCTGCTGGCGGTATCGGCAATGGCCGTCAGGTATTGGCCGCAATGGCGATGGGCGCACAGGGCGTGTGGTCCGGCTCCTTGTGGCTGACCGTGGAAGAAGCCGACGCTGAACCGGCACAAAAAGAAACCCTACTCAAAGCCACTTCCGAAGACACCGTGCGCTCGCGCAGTTGGACCGGCAAACCTTGCCGTATGCTGAAAAACGAGTGGACGATTGCTTGGGAAGCCGACGGCAACCCAAAACCACTGGGCATGCCGCTGCAAGGCTTGGTGACGGGCGATGCCATTCGCCGTACGCACAAATACGCCGCCGTGGGCGACTGCCAGAAAGTGGCCTTCAACCCGGTTGGTCAGGTGGTTGGGCAGATCAACCATGTCGAGAAAAGTGGCCAGGTGGTTATGCGTTTGTTGACCGAATACGTCGACGCGCTGGACAGCGTGAACGCACTGACGGCTGAATAATCCGCGCTGCTT
>CAZHQZ010000036.1:0-11900 GCA_964534675.1 uncultured Pseudomonadales bacterium
GGCATGCCGTACACGGCGCAGGTGGCAGCGTCTTGCCCGATAGTCACCGCGCCGGCGCGCCGCATTTCCAACAGCCCTGCCGCGCCGTCTTCACCCATGCCGGTGAGGATAATACCCATGGCGCGCGCGCCCAGTTGTGCTGCCACTGAGCGAAACAATACATCGACCGAGGGGCGATGGCGATTGACGGGCGGGTCTTCCGTGATGCGAATGCGCAGAGCGTTGTTTTGCTTAGTGAGCAGCATGTGCATGCCGCCCGGCGCAATCAACGCGCAGCCTTTTTCCACGCTGTCGCCGTCCACGGCTTCGCGCACATCAATCGCACAAATGCCATTCAGTCGTTTGGCAAAAAGTGCGGTGAAATGTTTGGGCATGTGTTGCGCAATCAATACGCAGGGCGAGGCGGCGTGCATTTGTCGCAGCAGGTGTTCAACCACGGTGGTGCCGCCCGTCGAGCTGCCAATGGCGATCACGGCGGGCGTGCGCCGCACTGTCGAGCTGCTAACTGGAGCGGGAGGCATGTTTTTTTTGGATGTATCCGCGATATGACGCGAAGTGGCGCAGGCCGCCGCTTTGACCGATTGCGTAATCGTGTTGGTGATTTCTTCCAAATACGATTCAACGCCGATGTTGGGCTTGGAAATAATATCCACCGCACCCAAGGCCAGCGCATCCAGAGAGGCTTTAGCGCCGGGGCCGACGTGCGACGAACAGACCACAAAAGGCGTGGGGTGGTGCTCTCGGATGTATTTCAGAAAATCCAAGCCGTGCATGCCCGGCATTTCGAGATCCGAAACAATCACATCTGGCCACTGCTTATTCATTTTTTTGAGTGCAATGTCTGCGGTGGCCGCTACGCCAATCACGCAAATGTCTGGGTCTTTTTCTAAAATTAATTTCAGCACGGCGCGCACCGTGGCGGAATCATCAACCAAAAACACATTAATGGGCATGGTGTATTCCGTGAGCGGGATTGGCAGAAGTGATTTGCGTATTGGTGAGAGCTTTGGTCAACCACTGTGAGGGATCGCGCAGGCACATCACGAGTGCGCTGTGGTGTTTATTGGCGTAAAAGCGATCAACAAAATCATCCAAATTGGGGTTGATGCCACTGGCTAGATACCACTCATCCGCTTGCGGCGTTACAAAGCCTGCCACTTCATCGACCGCCAGCATGGCGATGGCTTGGTGGTGCACAGCATCGCGCAGCACAAGCATATTGCTGGGAGGATGTAGTTGCGCGCGCGGCAGTTGCAGGGCGAGGCGCAAATCAATATAGGGCAGTGTAGCGCTGCGCCACGTTGTTGATTGGCCGTGATGCAGCAGTGAATCGCCAGAAGGCGCGCAAAATGTTTCATTAAAAAAAGCAATTTCCGCTATGCTGTTCAGTGGCAGCATGAGTGCGAAAGGCCCGCAATAAAATTGCAGATATTGCTCATCACTGTGCAGCATGTGCAGGCTCCGCATAGTGTTGTGTAAGGCGAAATAATCCTTCGCAGTCCAAAATAATAATGGCGTTGCCATTGCCGAGCAGCGATACGCCGCTGATACCAGGAATATTGAGCAGATCCTGATGAATGTGGCGCAAAAAAAGATCTTGCTTGCCTTGAATGTTGTCAACGAGCAAGGCGATGCATTGCTGCTCGTTTTGCAAGATCACCAAGAGATTTTTTTTGCGTATCGGCGTGGGTGCAGTGCGCAGTTGCAGTAGCGCACTCAGTGTATACATGGGCAGCGTATTGCCGCGCAGCGCGATGTGTTTTATCTCGTCAGTAGTAGTAATTTGTTCTGGCGATATTTCAATAATTTCGATGACTTGGCGCAGTGGAATAGCAAAATTTTGCTGGCTGGCTTGCACAACCAGGGTGTTTTGTATGGCGACGGTGACCGGCATGCGCAGGGAAAAACGTGTGCCGGTGCCGAGCGTGCTTTGGAGAGTGATGGAGCCGCCGATGCGCAGTAAATGATCGCGCACCACATCCAAACCTGTGGTGCGGTTGGGGAGATCGCTGTTGAAACCGTGCGAGAAAAGAAAGTTGAGCCAAAAATCCGATGTGGCCTGTTCTACTTCGGCGGTGTTGACCAAGCCTTTGCGAATGACTTTTTCTCGAATGTGTGTGGGGTCAATACCGCGCCCATCGTCTTGAATATCGAGCTGAATCAAATCGCCATCTCTACTGGCAACAATATGAATTTTTCCTGTTTCGGGTTTGTTGTTGGCTTTGCGTTCTTCTGGAGGCTCCACGCCGTGTACAACGGCATTGTGTAGCAAGTGAATAATGGGTTCGGCAATCACGTCGATCATGCTTTTGTCGATAGCAATATCGCCGCCATCGGTGAGCAGTTGCACCGACTTGCTGTATGCCGTGGCTTTTTGACGCACGATGCGCGGTAGGCGCGTAAAAATGGTGGAGAGTGGAATGGCTCGCAACGACAACATATTGGCCTGCAAATTGTCGCTGATGGTTTTTAGATTGGCATCAATATGTGCTAGCGATTTTTGATAGTCGGAAAAGCTGGCAATTAAATTGGCAAAGTGCGTGCTGACAACATCACTAGTGCTGTTGCTTTCATCTTTGAGGCTGTTTTGCAGCGCGAGCATAGCGGCTGCGGTATTGTTTTTGATGGTGGTGTTGTCAATGCGATGTTCAGTCAGAATCAGTTGTGTGACTTGCGTGACTAGTTCGTCCAAGCTGTTGCTGCTGATACGTAGCGTGTCAATTTCTAGCGCTTCTTTTTGGGCTGCAATGTTGGAAGTGGGTTTTTCACTGGCTTCGGCAGGTGCGGTAATAACGGGCGCAGCAGTTTCTGTTTCCTCTTGCTGGCGAAAGGGCGCCAGTTTTTTGTGCAAGGCTTCATTGGTGGTGCGCGGATACTGACCGGGCGCAGCCTCGACCATTTGCTTTTTGATCCAATCCACAGACTCTAACAGTGCATTGAGAATGTCGCGGTTGGGCGCGATTTTGGATTTGCGCAAACCGTGCAAAATATCTTCGCAGGCGTTGGCAATTTCCATGGGCTCTTTGAAATCTACCATGGATAAATTGCTTTTTAAGGTGTGAAACTCGCGAAACAATGCATCAACAGCGTGGTCGTTATCTGCGCCGCCACTTTGCACCGTGGCCTTGGTGACCATCGCTTCCAGTGCGTCCAGTTTTTCGCCGACTTCAGCGATGAAAACAGGCCACAGTTGCTCCAGCATGCTGCTCACGGCGTAATCTCTTTATCGCCTGTCAGAGACACTTGTGGATGGCATCGAGTAATTCGCGGCTTTTCTTTTCTTCAAAATCCAAACTGAGCACGCCTGAGGGCTTGGGAATGATGTCGGCTGCACCCAGTTCTAAGGCTTGGCGTGCTTCGCTGGAATCGAGGCGCGCTACGGAAGAAATGATGATGACTTTGGCACTGGTCACCAAGCGTGAGCGGCGCAAAAACTCAATACCGTCCATATTCGGCATTTCAATGTCGAGCAAAATAATATCTGGCGATAATTCATTTACTTTTTCCAGTGCGATCACACCGTCTTCGGCCTCGCCAACTATCGTCAGCGCGGGGTCATTTTCCACAATATTGCGAATAATTCGGCGCATCAAAAAAGAATCATCCACAATCAATACTTTTAAATTATTGGTGGCGGTGTTCATGGCGGCATCGTTCATGGTGTGTTCTCCAAGGCTGGTGCCCATCGCTGCTGGCTAAACATCGTTGGGTTGAGCAGGGGGATAAGTTCGTCGTTCACGCGGGCAATGCCGCTCAATACGCGGGTATCGAGTGCGGTTTCGCTGCGAATGTGAGACAGCGGAATTTGCACAATATGCTGCGCGGCCTCTACGCAAATGGCCCAGTCGCGTGTCTCATCGCCCACAATCACATATTCATTATTGGTGTGTTGCGGCGCTATTTTTAGCATTTTCTCCATCGCTAACACGGGAATGACTTTGCCTTCGATATTGATGGCACCGCAAATATTATCGGTTTTATCATCAAGCGAATTCATGGGAAAAAAAGGCACGATGCGTTTGACGTTGTGCAGTGGAATGATGAAAGTTTTTTGGCACAGCGTAATGCGCAGAAAACTGCCAGTGGCTTCTTTTTCGCTGACGGCATTGAGTTGATTTTGCGTGACATAAGGCGCCAGAAATTGCGCCATGGAGTCGTCAATGATTTGGCGCGGACTCAAGAGCAGCGTGGTGGTGTCCTCGTGAATAAACACACCAGAAACATGTTGGCTGCCATCAATCACCGGTTGAAAACTTTCAAACGGAAATTTTTTTACACCGTGTAATTGGTTAACGAGTAGCCCGTATTGCGCGCCTTCGCGCTCAACCACCAGCAGCCATGCCGCTTCAGTAGTGGCTGCTGCTGTTGCGCCAACAAGGTTGGCGAGTGCAATCACTGGAATAGTTTGTTGGCGCAGTAAGCTAAACCCCAACAAACCGGCAGGTGCATCAGGGATAGGTGTGTAGCTGTCTGCCTCTAAAATTTCGATCACGCTTTGCAATTCAAACGCATATTGATCTGCGCCAATGGCAACAGCGAGACAGGCAATCGTCGCTTCGTCGTCTGCGCGATAGGTGTCGCTCATTTTGCCCAGCGCGCTCGTGCTGCCTTCGCGCAGTGGGCTGGTTTGTATGAGTTGCCCAATACGTTCTGGTGCTAACCAATACACAGGCTGATTTTGATAGGAGGCTGTGCCTGCGAGCAGTGTGCTGTCGATCGGCGCCGTGTCGGTCGGCAGCAAGTCTTGCGTGGTTAGTTCTGTGCGCGCCACGATGCGCTCTACAAGCAGGGCGCACAGTGCGCGCCCCGTCTCCACGAGTATCAATTCTGTGCGCCCAGTGTGTGCCTCGTGCTGGCACAGCGTAGCGAGATTGACTTGAATCGCAATTGTGCCATCAACGTTAACCAAACCGTCGATACACGTTGGCACAAAAGGAATGGGCGTGACGGGCAGTGGGGACAGTATTTTTTGCACGCAAGCGGCTGGCAGGGCGAAATGCTGTTTGCCGCTGGCAATGACAAGAAATTGCGTAGTTGAGGTGTCAGGGTTTTTCATAGATAACGCATTTATTTTGGCGATTTTCGCGGTAGAGATGCGGTGTACTCATGGTATCCACCAAACTCAACATCAGACTGCCGCCGTGTTGTAGGGCTTGGTGCAGTGCGCGGACAATCACTTTCTGCGGTTCCGCATCCATGTAGATCAGTGCATTGCGACAAAAAATAACATCAAACTCGCGCTGCGGTGGCATGGGGTTCATCAAATTGTGCAGATCAAAATGTACATGGCGGCGCACGCTGTCTTTCAGTCGCCACGTTTTTCTGTCGTTGCCGTCGTCGCTGACTAAATCAAAAAAACGCAAATAAGCCGGTGGAAATTGGCGAAAGGATGACAAGCCTTCTCTGCGCTGTGTATAGGTGGCTTCGCGCGCAATGCGAATGGCTTGCCGTGAAATATCCGTGCCTAAAATGTCCAGCTTCCAGTCGGCGGGCAGTGAGACATGCCCCGCCGCAGTTTCGTGAGCGACACCCAAACGCACCAAGGTGTTCAGTGCCAACATCGCCAAGGTGTAAGCCTCTTCGCCTGTGGCACAGGCAGCAGACCACAGTGCAATTTTTTTAATGCCACCCTGCTGCTTTTTTTTCTGCACTAAAGTGGGGATTACCACATCTTCCAAAGCATTTAAATGTGCGCGTTCGCGAAAAAAATACGTTTCGTGATTGGTTAAATCTTCCACCAGTGCGGCGAGCTGGCTTTTGCCGGCATCACTTTCTACGCTGTGCAAAAACGCCGCGAGATCGGTGGGATTTTGAAAAATGCGCTCCAGTTTGCGCTGAATTTGCGGCGAGGCGCGAAAACCGGCAAATTGCTTCAGAAGTTGCATCAACTGTTCAACCATCCGTGTGGCGGCGGCGGCTTGCGTGTCGATGCGTTGATGGCTGCTGTGGTTGACCATGCGCAATCCCTGAGTGGCAGTTGGGGCGCTATTGCAGGCACACCACCAAGGAGGCTTTGTATCCGTTCCAAGTGAAAGGCACAACGCCAATGTCATAGTTGCGCGGGAAGAAAATATGTTCAGGGCGACCCGTGACTACAACCGGCACCGAGATCATAAAACCGGAGCCCAGTATTTTTCGTGCATTGCCAGACACCGTATTGGTGATTTCACCGATCACATCGTGAAACAGGCTTTCGTCGATTTCCGGCTCGCCCATCGCCAGCAAAACCTGTCCCAGCATTTCTTTGGTGGCAGTGAGGTAGATGGAACCCTGCTTGTCGCCACTGACACCGATGATCCCGGTGTACTCGCTGGCAGGCGTGCCGGTGGATTCTGTGTGGTATGACGGCTTGATGTCCAAATTGCCACCGATATTGGTCGCAAAATAGTGGCGCAGGCTGTCGACAAAAATTTGCAGTTCAGCTTCTTTCATTGGCCTGGCTCTCCTATCAGACGGTATCAACCCTGAGCTTCCTCGATCAGTTCTTCCAGCGCGGCGTTGATTTGCTCATCGTCGAAGGGCTTGGTCAGAAAACCTTTGGCACCGTTTTTCATGGCTTGGATGGTGGTGGCCTTGTCCGACAGCGACGAGATCACGAGGATCATCACATCGGGCTTGATGGCGACCAAGTGCTGCACGCACTCCACGCCGTCCATTTCCGGCATGGTGAGATCCATGGTGACCAACTCCGGCAGTTCGCGTTTGAACACTTCAACGGCTTCTACGCCGTTGCTGGCAGTCAAAAAATCGGTGACTTGCTCTAGGGTAATCGAGCGCTGAATCTTGCGTTGCATGACCGTGGAGTCGTCAACAATCAGCATTTTCATGGAGCATCCTCAAGTGGTGTGTGAATGGGGTCATGGTTTTACAAAAGCGTTAGTCTTGTCAATGATTTTGCGTTCTGTGACGGTCGGTGTGGTTTGCTGTTGGCTCTGGCGTTATCCTTGCGCTATCGAGAATGAGGGGTCTAGTGCATGGTGAAGGTGGCGATCAGTGACTTGATCGAAAATCAACTCCAGCAGGAAAAGCAACTGGAGAAGTTCTTTCGTACGGCCACACCGCAATCGCTGAAGGCGCATTTGGCGACGATGCCGGCTGGCGTTTCCGAGCAGATGGCGTATTTGAATGCCGTACTCAAAGTATTGAGCGAGTTAGACGTGGCGCCCGTGCAGGTGTTTTCGCTGCTGGAAACCGTGCGTCCCGTGGTGTACGAAAAGTTCACCATGCTCACTTCGCGTTTTTTAGGGCGTTCGGCGACCTTTCCGGCGCGTATCCAAGAATTGCTCGGCCAAGCCGTGGCGCTGTTGAGCCACATGACATCTTCGTATGACAACGTGGTAGAGGAAACGCGCGCGCAGGGCGACAAACAAGTGTTTATTCTCGGTGCAGCTATTCAGCGCGCAATGGCAGATAAAGCGTATTTGTTGTACTGCTACCTGCAGTTGTATCTTCCCGTACCACAACAAATTTGGCGGCAATTCAACAAACTGTATTTAATTGCCTCAGAAAATAAATTGCTGATTCAAACTACGCCAGACCCATTGGTGTTTCCGCGCAAACCGCTCAATTTGCGGCAGATTTATTTGTATGCGGTGATGATGGATTGCTCCGACACCCCGCACTTGAATTGCGGCGATATACGCACACTGTCAGAAGCGTTAAAAGACTGGGTGTCACACATTAGTATTCTTGATAGCAAATCCGATAAAGAAGAAAACCCTTTGGTGGTGAATTTGGAAGCGCCAACCGGTGCGGCGTTTTATGCGGATTTGGGCAATAAATACAGTAGCAAATTGATTTTTTTACAGTTGGATAAGTTTATTGCGCACTTAAAAGGCTTAAAAAAATACTCACTGCGCGTCAGTATCAACGAGGAGTGGCTGTTTGATAAACCGATGATCGAACAGTTGTTGGATCATTGGACCATACACAAACCCAAATCCACAGATCGCGTGGAATTGAATGAGGTAGTTGTCGCGGTATTAGGCGTGTTGCCCGTGCACTACTATTTGTCTGGGTTCCGCACGCCGGATGTTTTGACGGGCAGTGCCGCTTTCGCTGAAAAAGATCCAGTCGGAAAATTGTTGTACGGCGAGTTGCCCACGGCATTTCGCACGCTCACCAGCACCTTGCCGGCGATGAAAATTGAAAAGCCGGAGTATTCCTACGAGAAAGTGCTGGCAGTGGATCAAAGCCCCGGTGGCTATTGTTTGGAATGGGTGAGCGATGCGCAGGATGAATTGTCGGTGGGCAAAATCATCAGCATTCGCCACAAAATGTCGCCGTATTGGAAAGTGGGTGAGATCGTTTCCATTACGCACACCAATGATAAAAAAGTGCGCACCGGCATCAATTTAATCAGTACCGAAGCGGTTCCCGTGGTGGCGCGGCTGCTCAACAAAATTGATGCATTGCCGATTTTGTTATGCCCTGCTGAAAAATCGCTGAATCGCAAAAGTGCAACGGCTGTGGTGCCAAAATCGGTGTGTCAGATGGGCGAAAAACTGCAAATTGCTCAAATGGGTCATACGCGCACCATTCAGTTGATGCAGCCGATCAAGCGCAATGACAGTTGTATTTTGTTCGAGTGCGCCTACCTCGCCACGGAATAAGCGAGACCTTATTTTCTCGTGCACAAACATATTCGTCGCTACGTTTCTGATGAAAATAGTGCGCTGCTGCATGATTTACCGCCCGTGTTGACGCGCGTGTATCAGCATCGAGGTGTGCGTAGTGCCGAAGAATTAAATTACAGCCTCGCACGAATCCCTGCTCCCGATTTACTCAAAGGCTTGCCTGAAGCCTTAGCTTTGTTAGTGGCGACACTGCAACAACAGCAGCGCATTTTAGTGGTGGGTGATTTTGATGCTGATGGTGCAACATCAACGGCCGTGGCGCTGCGCGGCTTGCGCGCACTGGGCGCCAAAAATGTAGATTTTTTGGTGCCGGATCGTTTTGTGTATGGCTACGGTTTAACGCCAGCGATTGTCGCTCTCGCGCAGCAGTTTGCGCCAGATTTAATCGTCACGGTTGATAACGGTATTTCCAGTATTGAAGGTGTTGCTGCTGCAAAAAATGCCGGTATAAAAGTATTGGTGACGGATCACCATTTGCCCGGCACACAGTTGCCAGCGGCGGATGCCATCGTCAATCCCAATCAACCACATTGCGTGTTTCCCGATAAAGCACTCGCCGGCGTGGGCGTGATGTTTTATGTGTTGCTGGCGCTGCGCAAACATCTGCGTGAAATCGGTTGGTTCGCTGAACAAAAGATGAGTGAGCCGAACTTGGCGAATCTTTTGGATTTGGTGGCGCTGGGAACCGTGGCGGATATGGTGCCGCTGTCGCACACCAATCGCATCTTGGTGCAGCAAGGTTTGCAGCGCATTCGTGCGGGGCAATGTTGCGCAGGCATTCGCGCCTTGGCAGATATTGCCGGAAAAAAATTGCCGCGTTTGCTCGCCTCCGATTTCGGTTTTGCCATTGCGCCGCGCTTGAATGCAGCCGGGCGTTTGGATGACATGAAACACGGCATCGAATGTTTGCTCACGGATGATCCCGTACTGGCGCAGCAGTACGCGCTTGAATTGGATGAGATGAATAAAACGCGCCGTTTAATTCAAGATGACATGCAAAATATCGCGCTGAATGATCCGCGCTTTGCGGCATGGCAAAACGGTGATGCGCTGCCGTGGAGCCTGTGCATGTATGACAGCAGTTGGCACCAGGGTGTGATTGGTGTGCTGGCCGGAAAAATCAAGGAGCGTTTCCATCGTCCGGCGATCATGTTTGCCGATGCCGGTGCCGATGAAATCAAGGGCTCTGCGCGCTCGGTGGCCGGTCTGCATATTCGTGATGCGCTGGACAGTATTGCCGCACGCCATCCGCATATTCTCAATAAATTTGGCGGTCACGCTATGGCTGCGGGTTTGACCATCCGGCGCGAACATTTTGCGCAGTTTGTGGATTTGTTTGAACAGGAAGTACAACTGTGGCTGGATGAAACCGATCTGGATGCTGTGTTGTTGAGTGATGGTGAATTGTCGGCAACCGATATGTCGCTGGAAACCGCCGAACAGTTGCGTGCTGCCGGTCCGTGGGGGCAGCGTTTTTCTGAGCCGGTGTTCGATGGTATTTTCAAAATCGCTCATCAAAAATTGGTGGGAGAAAAGCATGTGCGCTTGCGCCTAGCGGCGGATGAGAAAAACCTCGTTGATGCCATTGCGTTCAATATTGATGCGGAGCAGTGGCAGCTCGCGGTGGGTGATTTCGTGCGGCTCGCCTACCGTTTAGATGTGAACGAATACAACGGCGTGCGCAGCGTGCAGTTGGTGGTGCAGGGGGTGGGTGAGTTGTAGATCGCCAGTTGTGTGATGTGCTTCACGTTTCTGCGCGAACTACCTGCTCAGGGGGGGCAGGCTTGCCCGTCAGGTGTTTCGGTAGTAAAAAGAACGCATTAGAAGAAAAAACGCATTGAAAATAAAAAGGATAAGGCTCATGAGTCGACTTACCGTTTGCGCCACGGCTCTATTTTCTCGCCGTGCACAGATCATCCTTTTGTTGGTCGCCTGTATATTTCCTTTGTATGCCTTTGCAGCGCCGACTGCGGTATATGGAGAGTTCTACGGCGGAGGAACTTGCAAACCGTCTATCTTTTCCCCTAGTAAAACGTTCATGCGCAGAAACGGTCTAGAGTGCGACACAATAGGCTCTGCCACCGTGCAGTGCCGCGCTTTTCATAGTGTGGGTGTTAGCAGTGCGGGTTCCCAGCCTGGCTCTTTTCCAACCTGTGGCAATGCAACGAGTTACTCTAACAATGTGACTGTAAATGCAGTGGCAGATATCAATAACATCACAGTATCCATGACTCAAGTGTGTGCTGATACAACTTTGGGCAATCAATGTTGGGATGTGGCTTTGAGTGTCACTGAGTCTGTTGTATCCAACACTTACCGATACACGTTTAGTTTTTCTTTGACTGATCAAGATGCCGATACAGATGGTGTGTCCAATTCCGTAGACAACTGTCCGTTTGTTCCCAATGCCACTCAGCTAGATACAGATGGTGATGACCAAGGCAATGCCTGCGATAACGACGACGACAACGATGGCATAGCGGATGCGAGCGATGCCTTTCCGTTGGACGCGTCCGAATCTCTTGATACTGATGGTGATGGTATAGGCGACAACGCAGACAACTGCGCTGCCGCAGCCAACGCCTCACAAATCGACACAGACAGCGATGACATAGGCGATGCCTGTGACAACACGCCCAACGGCGACACAGACAGCGACGGCATCGACAACCTAGTGGATAACTGCCCATCCGTTTCGAACAGCAACCAACTGGATTGGGATAGCAACGGCATCGGCGATGCTTGTGATGCGCCCGTTCCTACGCCTAGCGATGTAGACGGCGCAGCCAAAGCCGACAAAACCGGCTCCTCGGTTGCCTTTGCTGGTGATTTCAACGGCGATGGCTATGGCGATTATGTAATTGGCTCACCGGGCTACAGCGTGCCAGCCGCGCCGCCAGTTAAAGCCAAAGTGGGCGCAGGTCAAGCGGAAGTCATTTCTGGCAAAGACGGCAGCGTACTTGCTTCAATTAGCGGTACAGCCGCCAAAGACGCGATGGGTTTTGCGGTAGTTGGCAATGCGGATATTGATAACGACGGCTTTGCCGATGTAGTGGTGGGCGCGCCCAACGCCACAGCCATGCACGTTGGCAGCGTCACGGTGTTGTATGGCGGCAGCGGCAATCGCAGGCACACATTTTGGGGTGCAACAAAAAATACAGGCTTTGGTTCGGCTCTCGCCTTGGGTGATGTGGATGGTGATGACCATGCCGATGTCATTGTCGGCGCACCGAAAGATAAAAGCCCCGTGTCGTCACAAAAAGC
>CAZHQZ010000037.1:0-3222 GCA_964534675.1 uncultured Pseudomonadales bacterium
GGCCCCATTGAAAAAATGATGACCAACGCGCAATTTGCCAGCGGCGACAATGGCGCGCATATCGCGCGAGATCGCGCCAGCAGCAACGGCACTCTCGATGAAAAACAACTAGCCGAGCTAAAAGCCTATTATGGATTTGATAAACCTGTTTTAGTCAGTTACGCGCAGTGGTTGTGGCGCGTGCTGCATTTAGATCTCGGCTACTCCACGCGCTACGGCGAACCGGTGTGGGATACCGTTATTTCGCGCATGCCGCTGTCATTATTTTACGGTGGCATTTCTCTGCTCATCACCTATGCCGTTTGTATTCCTCTCGGCATTGTTAAAGCACTGCGCCACAACTCGCGTTTCGATCATCTCAGCGCCGCCTTGGTTTTTTTAGGTTTTGCCATTCCCAACTATGTGCTCGGCATTATTTTAATCACGCTGTTTGCTTCGCATTGGGAAATTTTTCCACTGGGCGGTTTTGCCAGTGATGACATTGCCGATTTGTCATGGACAGAACAAGTGCGCGATATTTTTATGCATGCCGTACTGCCACTGACGACTTATCTCATCGGCAGTTTTGCCGTGATGACTATGTTGATGAAAAACAGTTTGCTGGAAAACTTAGCCAGCGATTATGTGCGCACCGCCGTCGCCAAAGGCCTGACCTTTCGCCAAGCGGTATTTCGCCACGCGTTGCGCAACAGCTTGATTCCACTAGCTACGTCTTTTGGTCACGGCATTTCTATTATTTTATCTGGCTCTTTTTTGGTAGAAACCATTTTTAATATTGATGGCATGGGGTTGCTGGGTTACGAATCGCTGGTGGAGCGCGATTATCCCGTGGTCATGGGTCTACTGGTGATTTCTTCCCTGCTTTTTCTTATCGGCAACATTTTGTCTGATTTATGTGTAGCCGCCATAGACCCGCGCGTGAGGTTTGAATAAGCATGCGCAAATGGCAGCGCTTTCGCGCACTGAAACGCGGCTACTGGTCTGCCATCGTTCTGGCGGCATTGATTGTTCTGAGTTGTGGTGCAGAGTTAATCGCCAATAACCGCGCACTGATTGTGCATTACAACGGACAATATTTTTTCCCCACTTACGGCGCATTTATACCCGGCACTGCATTTGGCCTCAATTACCCGCACGAAACCAACTACCGAGATTTACAGCAACAATTTCGCAAAGTGACAGACAATAACAACTGGGCAGTAATGCCTGTTATTCCGTGGAATCCACTGGAGTCTCATGCGGTTGCAGGGCTATATCCACCACTCGCGCCTTCACTCGCTTATCGACATTTTTTAGGAACAGACGGTGCTGGGCGCGACATTGCCGCGCGGTTGCTGTACGGATTTCGCCTCTCCATTGCCTTCAGCATTTTGCTGCTACTCTGCAATTACAGCATCGGTACTATCATCGGCATCGCCATGGGTTTTTACGGCGGAAAATTTGATTTGATTATGCAGCGCGTCATTGAAATTTGGTCGTCTATTCCTACGCTGTACGTCATCATGATTATCGCTTCACTCGTGCTGCCCGGCTTTTGGACGCTGCTTTTCATCATGGCTTTTTTTGATTGGACCGCCATCACTTGGTACATGCGCACCACCAGTTACAAAGAAAAAGCGCGCAATTATGTGTTGGCGGCGCGCGCACTGGGCGCATCTGATTGGCGCATCATCACACAACATTTACTGCCCAACACACGCGCACTATTGATTACCTTTGCACCGTTTTCCATCACCGGCGGCATCACCGCATTAACCGCTTTGGATTATTTAGGTTTCGGTTTGCCGCCACCCACACCGAGCTGGGGTGTTTTATTGCGTGAAGGCATGTCTCGACTCGACAGTGAGTGGATAGTCGGCTCTGTCACTATCGCCATGATCGCGGTGCTCGTGATGGTGACGTGGATAGGCGAAGCACTGCGCGAAGCCTTTGACCCTAAACAACGCACGGTGTACGAATAATGTATCGTATTTTTCTCACACTGCTGCTGTGCATTTTTTTACCCATTGTTGGCTGCGGCAAAAAGGTGGATAACCACACTGCTATTGCCAAAAAAAATCTGCCGCCCTATCCAATATCCACAACAGCTTTGCCCAGCAATTTAGTTTGGCAAACCAATGACAGTGATCCAGAGTTTGCAGACTCAGCCGCACAACGCGGCGGCACATTGCGTGAATCCATGTTGAGTTTTCCGTTGACCTTGCGCGTAGTTGGCCCCGATTCCAACGGCAGCTTTGCTGGTTACACCCGCGCACTCAACATGAGCCTAGTCGATTTACATCCCAATACACGCCGCCCTATTCCTGCGCTGGCAACGCATTGGGCGTTCGGCAGCGATCACAAAACGGTGTATTTCAAATTAGACCCCGCTGCGTGCTGGTCTGACGGCGAAGCTGTCACCGCCGACGATTATGTGTATTTGTTGGAGTTCATGCGTTCGAAGTTTATCGTTGCACCTTTTGAAAACGAATATTTCACCACGCAAATTACCAACATCATCAAGTTTGATACTTACACCATCGCAGTTGTCTCTGGCGTTGCCAAGCCCGATGATGAATTGTTAGAACAAGTCAATCTCAACCCTGTTCCGCGCCACTTTTATCAACTCGATGCACAATGGGTGCAAAACTACAACTGGCAGCCAGCACCGGGAACCGCTGCCTATAAAGTTGGCGAAGTGCGCAAAGGAAAATATGTGCGATTTGATCGCATTAACGATTGGTGGGCAAACAATAAACGCTACTACAAACACCGTTTTAACCCCGATCACATCATCGTTAAAGTGATACGCGACCCCAATATTGCTTGGCAATATTTTCAAAAAGGCGAGCTGGATAGTTTTCCTCTCACCTTGCCAGACTTTTGGCACAACAAAGCGAAGGGCAATATTTTTGATAAGGGTTATGTACACAAACTGTGGTACTACAACGATGTAGTGCAGCCCGCACAAGGTTTGTGGCTCAACATGGCCAAACCGCCTTTAGATGATATTCGTGCGCGCGAAGCCATTGCCTATGCGATGGATTTTGACAAAGTCATCAACACCGTTTTGCACGGCGATTATCAGCGCATGGAAACGCACAATGTCGGCTATGGTGACTACGACAACAAAAATATTAAACCGCGTGGTTTTGATATTCCGCACTCTATTGCTCTACTCGAAGCCGCTGGCTGGACGACGCTAGACAAAGACGGCATACGCATGAAGAACGGTCAGCGCCT
>CAZHQZ010000037.1:3322-11761 GCA_964534675.1 uncultured Pseudomonadales bacterium
AGTGAGAGCGCCGTGGATGCTATGGGCACTGGGTTATTTTGGATAGATTTACCCACTAAAAACCGTATTCGTCAGTTACAACGCGAGGGTGAGCCACTCTCTGCACCTGTCACCATTATCGACAGCACCTGGCGACACTAACATGCACACACCTCTGCTTGCCGTAGAAAACCTCAGCATCACCGCACGCACTGACGACGGCGAACGCACGGTGCTAAATAATGTTTCCTTCACAATACAACGCGGAGAAACACTGGCCTTGGTGGGTGAATCAGGCTCAGGAAAAAGTCTTTGCGCGCAAAGCATTCTCGGTTTATTGCCCAAACCTGCCCTAGCTATACAACAGGGGAAAATTTTGTTCGATGGTGAACGCATCGACAACAACTTGCCTTTATTGCACCGCATACGCGGCAAACGCGTTGCAATGATTTTTCAAGAACCGATTACTGCACTCAACCCTGTGCAAACCATAGGCAAACAACTAGCAGAAATGTTTCAACTGCATGCACCCAGTATGGATGCTACTGCTGTTACGCAGCAATCGCTGGCTCTGCTGCAAGCCGTCAACATTCAGCAAGCAGAACAAAAGCTCAACAGTTTTCCGCACCAATTATCCGGTGGACAATGCCAACGCGTGATGATTGCCATGGCATTAGCCACAAATCCTGATCTCTTGATTGCCGACGAACCCAGCACCGCGCTGGACGCCAGCACACAGCGCCAACTGTTAGAACTTTTGCAAGAGTTACAAGAAAAGCACCAAATGGCTGTGTTATTTATTACACATGATCTCACTTTAGTGAAACACTGGTGCCAGCGCGTTGCTGTGTTGCAAAAAGGCGAGCTATGTGAAATAGCAGAAACAAAGACACTGTTTGCATCACCACAACATCATTATACACGCAGCTTAATTTCTGCTATTCAGCCAATAAAATTTATAGAAAGCCATACAAATTCAACAAACACACTGCTGGAAGTAAAAAATATTTCCAAAACCTTTCAGCCGCCGCAAGCCTTACTCGCGCGCAGAAAACCTCCGCTGACCATGCTGCACAACATCAGCTTTTCAATTGCAGAACAAGAAGTGCTGGCGCTGGTTGGTGAATCTGGCTGCGGAAAAAGTACGCTGGGGCGAGCGCTATTAATGCTAGACCCAGCCAATACTGGCGAAGTTTTTTTTCGCCAGAAGCTACTTAACAAAAGTAATCATCAACAACTTCTTGCTTTTCGCCAGCAGTGCCAAGTAATCTTCCAAGATACCAATGACTCTCTAAACCCTAGACACACCGTTGAACGCATTCTATTGGAACCTTTTGAAATTCATCGCATTGGCAACCGTCAATCCAGAGAGTATGCTGTGCGCGAGTTGCTGCAACGTGTTGAACTACCTGCTGACAGCCTGCACCGCTTTCCCCATGAATTTTCTGGCGGCCAACGACAGCGTATTGGCATCGCACGCGCCATTGCACTCAATCCTAAATTAATCGTCTGCGACGAAGCCGTTTCTGCATTGGATGTCTCAACTCAAGCTCAAATCATCGCGCTGCTGCTGAAGCTGAAACAAGACATGCAGTTATCACTACTGTTTATCACACACGATTTATGGCTCGTACAACGCATTGCAGACCGCGTCCTCGTGATGCAAGAGGGGCGCATTGTTGAGAACGACAGCACAAAACAGGTATTTACACACCCACAACATGCCGCTACGCGCGCCCTGCTCCGTGCGCTGCACTAGCAAACTGTGGATAATTGCCCCCTATACTTTCAACGGCTTGTAGTCTTTGGCCTATGGCACGCAAAATTTTCAAACGCTTCACCACTGAAGGGCAAAAGCTGCTGTCTAGCGGCAAGTTGTCTGTGTTGGGCGATCACATTCACGACCCAAACCTGTGGCACTTGAATCGCAACAGTGTATCGCGCGCTTTTTTTGCAGGATTATTTGCCGGCTTTGTCTTCTTGATGTTTCCAGGACAAATGTTGGTCGCGGCAGTCATCGCCATTGCTATTCGCGCTAACTTACCTATCTCTGTCGGCTTGGTGTGGATTACCAATCCGCTTACTTCACCGCCTATTATTTATCTCGCCCTCAAAATTGGCGCGATTTTTATGCCAGTCCACGTTGATTTTAATCTCGGCTCATTACTGACTTTGGATTGGGCAGAGATGAGTTTCCGCGATGAAGCTGCTGGATTTTTATTGTTGCTCAAAGAAGCATGGAAACCGCTACTGCTAGGTACCTTCATCATTGGCACGCTTACCAGTATTGCTGGGTATTTTACTGTGCAACTGTTTTGGCGCTGGCATGTGATACGCGCATGGAATTCGCGTCAACTGTCGCGCATCAAAAAGCGCAAGTGACATCCAAGCATGCCAAAAAAATTCTTTCAAAAATTGGCAAATCATTCCGGCGCTCTACGCAATAGCGGCGTGCTAAAACCTTTGGGAAGCCGCATTCAAAACCCCAACCTCTGTCACCTCAATCGACACAGCATTTCGCGCGCTTTTTTTGTCGCTTTTTTTACCAGCATCAGCCTGATGCTGTTTCCCTGCCACACCATCACGGCCGCTTTTTTGGCGGTATGGCTGCGCGCCAATCTGCCTATTTCTTTAAGTTTGGTTTGGTTGGTCAACCCTTTCACTATTCCTCCGCTCGCCTTTGCTGCGCTAAAAATTGGTTTGGTGGTGATGCCAGGTGAACACACACACAACATTCGCCAGCTGATGCATTTTGATTGGAGCACGGGCGAATCACTGATCGACAAAGCAAAATCATTCTGGCACTTATTTGAACGCGTCTGGGAACCGTTCATGCTGGGATCTGTTAGCCTAGGGCTGCTAGTGGGCGGCGGTTGCTATGTATTGATTCAAGGTTTTTGGCGCTGGCACGTTATACGCAGTTGGAAAAATCGCCACAAATCATGAGCATTTTTCATGGAAAATTTTCTGTTGCGCCGATGATTGATGTAACAGATAAACACTTTCGCTATTTGGCGCGTCTGCTCACGCAACACACCCTGCTCTACACAGAAATGATTACGGCGCACGCCATTTTGCACGGCAAACGTGATCACCTACTGGTATTCAACAACACAGAACATCCTGTTGCGTTGCAACTCGGCGGCGCAGACCCCGCGCAACTGCGCGACAGCAGCAGCATCGCCATGCAATACGGCTACGACGAACTGAATTTAAATTGCGGCTGCCCTAGCGATCGCGTACAAAGTGGCGCTTTTGGCGCTTGTTTGATGAGCACGCCCGCGTTAGTGCGCGACTGTTTGCGCGCGATGGCAGACGGCAGCAGCGTGCCTGTCACGCTGAAATGCAGAACCGGTATCGATCAGCAAGATAACTTTGGCGATTTTTTATATTTCATTGATGTCGCCACCGACAGCCCTTGCGACACAGTGATCGTCCATGCACGCAACGCATGGCTGCACGGTTTGAGTCCAAAAGAAAATCGCGAAATCCCACCGCTGAAATACGATTGGGTGTACAAACTGAAAACTTTACGCCCACAACTCAATATTGTGATTAACGGCGGCATTGCGTCACTGGCGGAAGCAAAAACGCATTTACAGCATGTCGATGGCGCCATGATTGGCCGCGCCACGTGGCACAACACTTTTTGTTTAACGGATGTGGATGCGGAATTATTTGATGATGCGCATGAAAAAGCCGACAGAGTTTTTGTCACGCAGCAGTATGCAAATTACTGCGCCGAACAACAGGCGCAAGGCGTATCGCTAGGCACACTTACCAAACCTTTGCTGGGGCTGTGGCACAACGTATCCGGCTCGCGGCAGTTTCGTCGTCACATCAGCGAAAACGCGCACCGCAAAGGCGCAAACGCAGCCGTTATTACCGATGCGCTGAGCCTGCTAGACCGCCGTCACTCAAGTGCGGCGGAATAACCAACACTGGTGAATTTTTTTGCTGCGCTGGAAATCCACATCCAGCGTTTGCGCGGTGATATTTTCTGGCTGCCAACCGTGCTCCACAAACACCGCTTCTTCCAATTTGAAGCGCTGATGGTTGGTGACAAAAATCAGCTCACCGTTTTCTGAAAGCAAATCCAGCGCGTAGCCGATCAATTTCACTTGATCGCGCTGCACATCCAAGGTTTCACGCATGCGTTTGGAATTGGAAAACGTCGGCGGATCCAAATAAATCAAATCAAACTGCTCGTCCGCCTCTTCCAACCATTGCAGGCAGTCAGCCGTCAACAATTGATGCTTGCGTGTATTGATGCCATTGCTGGCAAAGTGATGGCGTGACCAATCAGTGTAGGTGGCCGACATATCTATCGACAGGGAACTGCGCGCCCCACCTGCCGCCGCATAAACAGAGGCCGTGGCCGTGTAGGAAAAAAGATTCAGGAACCGCCTGCCTGATGCTTTTTCCATCACCAGTCTGCGCACAGGCCGTGTATCCAGAAACAGCCCCGTATCCAGATAGCTCTGCATATCCACCTGAAAAACAAAGCCGTTTTCCCGCACAGGGAACCGCATATCCTGCACTGTATCCTGCCTGCCATACTGTTTTTTCTCACCGCGCTGTCGTTCACGGTTTTTGCCGTGGATGTGTGACAGTGGGATATCCAAAGCCGCTGATACCGCCTGCCGCGCTTCGTCCCGTCTGCGCGCCGCTGCTGATTCATCCACTGTTCTGGGTGGCGCATACTCCTGCAAATGCACATGGCACTCACCACTTTCTGCGTGAGTATAAACATCTATCGCAAAAGCGTATTCCGGCATATCTGCATCGTACAGGCGATAACAGGTTACGCCAGACTGTTTTAACCAAGGCCGCAATTTTTGTGCATTTTTTTGCAAGCGATTGCACAGCATACGCGCAGCATCTGATAGCTGCTCTACCTCACTCACCGCCTCTTGAGCACTGTGTTGTGCGGAGGCATCAAACGCCTTGAAGCGGTTTCTGTCACTCAATGCAAACAAATACAGACGGCAAGCAATCGCGCCATTATCAAAACGGTAAGAGCGATGGCTGCGCAAACCTATTGCCTGCGCCAAGTTTTTTTCACTGGTGAGTACCGCCGCTTGCCAGCCGTGCAGCGCGCTCATTTTTTCACCCAGCGCTGCATATAACTGTGGCAAATCTTCGGCATCACCCAGACGCTCTCCGTATGGCGGGTTACAGATCAACAAGCCTGTTTTTACCCTGGGTGGCATGCTGTCTGCCAGATGTTCCGCCTCTACGGTAATGCACTCGGCAAGACCGGCGCGCTCAATATTGTCACGCGCCTTTTTCACCACAGGCACCAACATATCACTGCCCGCTATTCTGGGCATGCTGGTCGCACCCACATTCAACAAACGCGCTTTTGCATCAGAAAACAATGTTTGCCACAGTTGTTCGTCATGCCACGGACAATAACGGAATCCCCATTGCTCACGATAAACGCCCGGCGCGATGTTGGCAGCCATCAATGCTGCTTCAATCAACAAGGTTCCACTGCCGCACATCGGATCAAACAGCGCACCACCCGCAGCAGCAACCGCAGGCCAGTCCGCACGCATCAGCATGCCCGCTGCCACGGTTTCCTTTAACGGCGCTTCACCCGCCTTTTGACGATAACCGCGTTTGTGCAAACTGCCGTTGCCCAGATCAACAGCCACCTGCACGCGATCTCCTTCTTTTTCATTCGATAACAAAACAGCATTGAAGCGAATATCAGGAGAATCTTTCACTACACTGGGGCGCATATCACCAGAGCGCACGCTGTCCACCAGCGCGTCTTTTACACGCATCGCGCCAAACATGCTGTTGCGTATCGTGTCCGACTCGCCAATAAAGTCAACACAAAAAGTCTGTGATGGCTTTAGCAGTGATGACCAGTCATGTTGGCACAATGCCTGATACATTTCATCGCCATCACCAGCTGGCACCGTGCATATTGGCCACAACACACGGTTTGCAATGCGCGTGCCGAGCAACACGCGATAAATCACTTCTGGGCTGGCAGAAAAACTGACGATGCGATCGCCCGCCACCACATCCTGTGCAAACAGCGCTTCCAGTTCTGCCGCGAGTAGCGGCTCCTGCGCACGCGCGCAAGTGGCGATAAAATGCAGTGGTTTCATGGTGAGTTTTGTCATTTGTCTGGAGACCCTAAATTTTTCACTCTGCCCAGTTGCTTAGCATTTTTGCTGGTAATGACCTTTTTGCCTGTTCTTGCTTCAATATCCTTGCGTGCATTACCAGCCACCGAGCCACCCTGACGTGCTACCGTTTTACTTTCATCAAGATTCTCGGGCAATTTCTGTTTTGAAATTTCTGATGTTGTTGCTTCTGCCAACATATTGAGAACCAATTCAAGATTACTCATGTTATCGCGCAAGCTTTCTTTTTTTAGGCTTTTGAATTGTTTGTATTCTTTCGTTGTCATGCCACTCCATGCACGGATAATTTCATCCGTGAGCATGGCAAATTCCTGCCCCTTTTTTACACCGCGTTTTTCCCATTCATCCGTTAACTCCTTGCGCACTTCAATGCTTTGCAGGCGCTGGTTGATCCACTCACGGGAATAGCCTTTGGCGAGATAAGTTTCCAGTGCTCGATCTATGGTCAGCTCTGGGTCTTCATTTTCTTCCAAACGCTCATAACCTACCTGCGCCAACCAGAGCTTGAACGGCTCTGCTCGCGGGGAAGGAATAGATTGAATCAGCCGCAACAGGACTTCTGTGTCAGCCACATCAGTGAGGCGTGATTTTCCGTCTGGAGCTAGCATTTTCAACTGTCCGATTTTATCGGACACTTCACTACCCTCCTTGTTCAGCTTGTTTTTCAGGTCACTCCAGTATTTGCGCGGGCGCTCGTTGCCTGTCAGCGCCTGAATAATATCAATCACGCTGAAATACCATTGCTCTTTATCGGCATCCCAGTGACTGCGAATTTCCTGGCTCTGAAACAGCTTGATGTTACTCATGATCTAGTTCCTCCTTGAACTATGGATACGTCGCGCCCCATGACGCCTTTCATTACCTGCCCACCACGGCTGTTGCACACTCACGCACCAACTCAGGGCCGCGATAAATCAAGCCGGAATACAACTGCACTAGCGATGCACCTGCGGCTATTTTTTCTTTCGCCTGCGCGCCATTTTCAATACCACCGACGCCAATCAAAGGAATTTTTCCATCCAGCATTTGTGATAACTGACGCAACACAGCGGTAGATTTTTGATAAACCGGCGTGCCACTCAAGCCTCCCGCTTCCTCTGCCAAAGCCGTGCCGCGCAGTGCCGATTTTTCTATCGTGGTGTTGGTGGCTATCACACCGTCTATCTGCATTTGTATAAATGTTTGTGCGATGCTTTCTACGTCACTCTCCGCCAAATCCGGTGCAATTTTTACTAACAGCGGCTTGTATTTTCCGTTCCAAGCACTCAAATGCTGTTGACGATTTTTTAAGCCTTCTAGCAAACGTTTTAGCGGTTCGCCAAATTGCAAATCACGCAGCCCTGGCGTGTTGGGCGATGACAAGTTGATGGTGATGTAATCGCAATCGGCATAGACCATATCCAAGCACATCAGGTAATCATCCAAGGTATGTTCTACCGGTGTGGCCGCATTTTTTCCAATGTTTACGCCCAGCACGCCTTGGTAAGTGCGCCGCTGAATATTGTTCAGCAAATATTCCACACCTTGATTATTAAACCCCATGCGGTTGACGATACCGCGCTGTGCCACGGCGCGAAACAAACGCGGCTGTGGATTGCCTGTCTGCGGGCGCGGCGTGACGGTGCCCACTTCCACAAAGCCAAAACCGAGAGCGCCCAGCGCGTCGATGTAATCGGCATTTTTATCCAAGCCCGCTGCCAAACCCACGCGGTTGGGGAAGGTGATGCCAAACACTTTTGTGGTATCTACCACTGGCTGCCCCGCATAAAGACCCAGCACGCCGCAAGCCTGTGCCACCCGCAAACTTTCCAGCGTGAGGTGGTGCGCTTTTTCCGCATCTAACGCAAACAACAATGGGCGCAACAAGGAATAAAGCATTAGCATTCCAGAAATAAAAACAGAGAAAAAAATGCGCAGATTATTCGTCTTTCAGACGCTCAACCCACAATAAAGTCGCGCCGCACACTGCCGCAGGCATCATCAACAAATTGAGCAGCGGCACCATATTGCCCAAAGTCACCAGCGCACCAAAACTGAAACAAGACCAACGCTGTGTGCCAACTGTTTCACGCACTCGCGGAAAGCTGTAGGCGTGGTTGTCCATCGGGTAATCGCAGTATTCCAAGGCCGTCATCCATGCGGAAAAACAAAACCAACACAGCGGTGCGATGATATTCAAGCCGGGGATCACAGAAACAATCAGCAACACAATCAACCACTTCACTTGAAAACCGAGTTTGTGCAACTCTTTCATAAAAATGCGCGGCAGTTGTTTGCAAGCGCCCCACACCGTTTC
>CAZHQZ010000038.1:0-9455 GCA_964534675.1 uncultured Pseudomonadales bacterium
GCCAATAAAATGGCGTGCGCAATGTTTTCAGCAAAGCCGCGCGAGATCAGCGTCAAGCCGCCGGCGGGTAAAATCAGCGTGTGACGTTTGTCGCGTGCGCGGCGTATCAAACCCCATTCAGCTGGGCAGATATTGTTGGTGCCGTACACCAGCGGGTAGCGAAAATGCGTGACGCTAAAATGCCCTTCGCGCTGAAATTGCAAAATATCGTTTTCGGTTTTACGCACAGCCAGTGAAAAAGGGTCGGCAGTTTCTGCACTGGCGAGTGGGTGATCTTCCGTTAAAAATAGCGGCGTGGGCTGCATGGTTTCCCACGGGTTAGCGGCCATCATCTCGCCCCAACCCTTGTATACCGGCGCTGCACCGCCGACAGAAATTAAGCGTTCCGTTACACCAAGCAACTGTTGTGCAACGTAGCGCAGGCGGCCGTAAGTGGCGATCACCGCATCAAAGCGTTTGCCGTTGAGTGCTGCACTTAAACCGTCTTTGGCGTAAGGGTCGGCTTGCATGCGCGCCACGCTGTCGGGCAAATCGGCGCGGTGTACGCCGCGATGCAAAATCGTGACAGCGCAGCCGCGCGCTAACAGTTGTTGCACGATGGGCGTGCCTGTCACACCCGCGCCGCCAATTACTAACACTTTCATATCCGTTCCCCGTTAGCCTTTTTATGCAGTGCTGTTACCATGAGTCATCTCACTTTGCAGTTGATGTCGTGCCGATGGATGCTTCCCCTCCGCCAGTGACTAGCCCGCGCGCACGGCGGCATTTTTTTCGTCAGTTTGTTGATCTGTGTGGGCCGTACTGGCGTTGCGCACATTATGTGCGTGTGCGCAGCTTCACGCTATTGTTTGGTTTGCTGACGCTGGCGCAAGTAGGTTTGGCAATTTGGACCAACTACTGGAATCGCGAATTGTTTGATTCCTTGGAGCAGCGTTCACTCTCGCAATTCGTGTTGCAAATTGGCGAATTTGCTGTCATTTTTTTCTTGACGATGATCGTGACTGGCGCGCATTTGTATGTGAAGCGCTGGCTGCAACTGGATTGGCGCGCGTGGATGTCTTCGCGGGTGCTGGATCACTGGATGAACAAAGGACAGCACTACCAGTTGTCTTACACCGCCGGCGAGCATGACAACCCCGACGGGCGCATTGCAGAAGATATTCGCATTGTGACGGAAATGGTGATTTCACTCGGTCACACGCTGTTTTATTCCATACTTATTCTGTTCAGTTTCATTGATATTTTGTTGGATGTATCTGGCTCCGCCAAAGTGCCAGGCACCAATATCGGCGTACACGGTTACATGGTGTGGATGGCGTTTTTGTACGCGGGAATCGGCGCGGCTGTGGGGTCTTTGCTCGGCAGACCGCTGATTAAATCCACCAATAATTTGCAAACAGCCGAGGCCGATTTTCGTTTTGGTTTATCGCGTGCGCGTGAACATGCAGAAGCCATCGTACTGATGCAAGGCGAACGCGCCGAACGCAAATTATTTGCACAATTATTTGCCAGTCTCACGCACTGCTGGAATAAACAGACGATGGCCTATGCGTGGATTGTTTCCTACTCCACAGGTTATGGCGCACTGTTGCCTGTATTTCCGCTCTTGATTGCCGCGCCACAATACATTGCCGGCGCGATGACGCTGGGTGTGTTGATGCAGGCGGCGCAAGCGTTTCAAAAATTAACGTCAGCGCTGTCGTGGCCTGTAGACAGCTTGGGTGATATTGCATTGTGTCGCGCCTCGGCAGATCGCGTGTTGTCGCTGTATGAAGATTTATTGTTGCTGGAAGAAAAAGCTGCGCAACCGGATGCCTGTCGCATCGAACGCAGTATGGGTGAGAGCAATGCCTTGGCTTTCAAATCACTCACCGTGGCAGACCACAGCGGTTTAGTGCTGCTGGAAAGTTTTAATGCCAGCGTTGTGGCGGGCGAGCGCGTGTTGATTACGGGCGATCAAATTGTTGCGGATGGTTTATTCAAAGCTGTGGCTGGTTTATGGCACTGGGGGCAGGGTTTTGTGCATTTGCCGTACAAACATTCGATGGCGTTTATGCCGCAGCGACCGTATTTACCCACAGCGCCGCTGCGCGATGTGTTGGCGTATCCCGCGCCGGCGGATATTTACGGCGATGCGGCAATGCGTGAAGCTTTGGAAGCGGCTGGCGTAGCGTGGTTGATTCCGCGTTTGCGCGATCGTGATATGTGGGATCGCGTACTCACTACGCGTGCGCAGCAACGTTTAAGTTTTGCGCGCGTTTTTTTGCAGCAGCCGGATTGGTTGGTGATTCAAGCCGCCACCGATGATTTTGATGAAGAGGGTGAAAATTCTCTGATGGATGCGCTGCACAAAGAACTGCCAGCAGCCGGTATCGTGACACTCAGCCGGCACGACAGTTTAGAAAAACACCATCAACGAAAAATCACCTTGAGCCGCTTGCCGGAAGCAAAATATCTTTTTGGCGCAGACGATGTGTGTTTGCTGCCAGCCGTGCGCGAAGAAGTCAAAGAAGACGAAGTGTTGCTGGTGCCAGAAATGCGCCGCAAAACCGATCCGCAACATCTCAAACCGCAGCGGTAGCTTTTACCACCGCTCTGGTAGCTGTCGTGCAGTGTGAAATACACGCAGTATCTGAACGCTGTTGCCGACCACACGGTACGGCAGCAGGAATGGAAGGGCTGGCAACACCAGCTCACGGGTATTGGGTACTCTGCCAGGGCGTGACCGGTTCGGCATTTCTAGCAGGGCATTCGCGCTGCGGATAATGGCCAGCACATTGTCTACTGCTATGCGTTTGCCGGCTTGTTCTGTGTAGTACGCGTTAATTTGTTCTAAATCCTGTTTTGCCGCTTCAGTCCATTGCAGCTGCACGCCGTTGCTCCCAGTGGTTGATTAGATTCTCTTGGCTAGTCAGGCGGCCAGCATCGGCATCTCGTATGCCTTCTTGAATTGCGCGAATTTGCCACTCATTGCTATCCAGATATTGGCGCAGAGCTTCCGTTGCGAGATAAGACATGGGGCGATGTGTGGCTTCCGCCAATAAATTGAGCCGCTGTCGAATATCGTCATCCAACCGAAAAGCCATTGGTGTAGCCATGATTACGCCCCTTGTTTACGTTGTATAACAGTGTAAACACTTGTTTGATTTTGGGCTAGTGATGGTCGTGACTTATAACCAGAACGCCAGCAAATCAAAAGACAGTTGGCGATGATGGCGAATGGCCAACAGATCAATCACCTCATCGTGTAGCGCGTACAGAATCAGGTAATCCCCGCGTATCACCTCTCTGATTTCAGTTTTACCAGCCTTCGCTAATATTTCAGTGTGTTTTTGTTGCGCTTCAGTGGATTCGGCTTGCCGTTCCATGAACGCTTTGCCCATGCGCGGATGACGAACTAGAGCAGGAATCATCTGTTGGCGCAGAGCGTGGAGCAAGGCATCGTAGGCTGCATCCGCGTTGGCTGCGCTCAGAAATCCTTCTATCTCAGCCAAGTTAGCCAAGAAGTTATCGGTTGTTCTTACCTGCATGGCGGCATCCTTTGCCTTATTTTTTCAGTCTCGCTTGGCGTTGCCGCATCAGCGCATCCAGTGCTGTGCTGGCATCTGTTGTGCGACCTGCCGAGACATCATCCAACCCGCGGCTCACCGCATCCAGTAGCTGCAGGTGTATGTGTTCGCGTTCCAAGTGGTGGTAGTAGTCGAGTCGCTGCACATCAATCAATGCTGCACAGCCTTCGCCGTTGCGCGTGATGATTTTTTCCGCCCCTGCGCGCACATCGTCGATCAAATCCGATAGACGGTTGCGCGCCTGAGACAGGGGGACAATATCGTTAGCAGGCGAAAACATAGCTATATCCAGTACAAAATTTTGTACATTATTGCCTGCTGTCTAGCGATTGTCACCTGCTCAAGCCGCGCAGCCCAATGTGCTCAATAATTGGTTGATCCGGCTGCGGTGCCGCCGCTGTAACTGGCGGTGGTAGCTCCAACGACAATGTTGCCCATGTAGGTACCGCTAGTGATGATGCCGTAACTGCCCGGTTGGGTGATGCGGTTGCTGCTGACGATCCCTGAACTCGAACAGATGCCGCAGGTGCCGGTATTACTGATGGTGTTGTTGTGTTTCTTATATTGGGCGCACCCAATCCAATGCCTGTAGAGGTATCGAGGCTGAGGTTGTGCGATTGTTGGCTACTAATCCCGCGTTACGCGCGCTCCATCAAATTGCGCGGGCAGCCAGCCGTTTTCCACGCTGGCGCGCAAGCTCCACGCGGCGGTGGTTTCGGTTTTGTAATTCCAGAAAAACCAGCCGCGATATTTTTCAAATGCCATTAATTGCGCAGCGGCGTAAGCGCGAAACGCGGTGTGTTCTTGAAAACCGTCCATGTGTTGTAGTGCATGGTTGTACGGGCCTTCTGCCCACAGCGACACCACTTTCAAATCCAACCCCAAGCTCCATTCGCCGCAAATCGTCGGCAGTTTGAGTTCGCTGTTGATGGCATCGGCTTCGTTTTTCCATTCGATCGCCGCTTTTTGAATATGGCCGTAAATATCCATGTCGATATCTTCGCGCGCAAAACATTGATAGCGGTGAATATCAAAAATGACATTTTGATACTCGGGCGCTTGCATAAAGCCCAAGTATTCACGGAAGTCGCGAAAACCGTCATGAAATACCACCGCAATTTTTTCTGGGTCACAGTTTTTTCGTATCGCGTGATAGGCGGCGATGTTGTAGCGCTTGAGGTAATCGGTGGGAATATCCCAGCGCGGTTCATTTAACACTTCGATGGCAATCAAGGCGTTGCGATTGTGGTAGCGCGCACCCAAGCGCTCCAGCACGCTGAGGGAGTGGTCGAAATATTCCGACTTGGTGTGCCATTCGCACACGCCGTGCATGCCGCCGTTGTCGAAGCCATTTTGGCAGCCGGCGGCCGCGTGTAAATCGAGCATGATGTCGATGTTGTGCGCTTCTGCCCAATCAAAAGCGCGGTCGAGCACCGTAATACCACCTGTCACAAACGGATGCAGGTAGGGTTCGTATTTGGGGTGATAGGGATAGTCCGCGCCGAAAATCCAGTGGCCGAGTGGAATGCGCACCGTGTTGATGCCGCGCGCGGCCAGCCATGCAAAATCGCTTTCGGTAATCCAACTGTTCCAGTGCGCGCGCAGTTTTTCTGCAGCGGCAGAGCCAAGTTCTGCGCACCAAGTGGTTTCATCCGTGGCGGCCGTGCCTTCAAACAAACTCGGCACCATCCATTTTTCCAATACCAACCAACTGCCGAGATTCACGCCGCGCATTTTTTTGACGGGTTTCATACATAGCTCCTTGCTGATGCGGTTGTTTGCTCCGAGCTTACACCCGTTGGCGCAGCGTTACACGGGTTCTAACACCACCACCGGAATGGTGCGCGCGGTTTTTTGTTGGTATTCAAGATAGGTAGGGAAGATTTTCGTCATCATGTCCCACAGTTGCGCGCGCTCTGCGCCTTCCGCTACGCGCATTTTGACGTCGATTTTTTCCGCTTTCACTTGTATGTGGCCAGTGCCGCTGGCTTCTAGGTTTACAAACCATGCTGGCGGTGTGTCGCTGCCACCTTTGGAGGCGATGATGACGTGGCTTGCGTCGTACTTGCCGTAGATCACCGCCGCCTGTCTTTTTTCGCCCGATTTTTTGCCGGTGGTGGTGAGCACCAAGCAGGGAAAGCCGTTCATCAAATGCCCGTCTTCACCGTCTGTGGTGAGATAGCGGCGGATGTGATCCTGCATAAAACCGAGAATGTTTTCTGGATCGTTGGTGCTGTTTTTTTCGCTGTCGCTCATGGCGCGCTCCTGACAGGTTGCTCAAAGATGATACGCCCCGATGATAAGGGTTGTTCGCCCAAGGTGTAAGAAAATTGCACCTGCCCCTGACTTAAGTGTTGCAGGGTGAGGGTCACGCGATCATCCGGCACGACGGGTTCAGAGAATTTAAGTTTTTCAATTTTGCGAAATTGCGTGATGGCATACCAAGTGCTGCATTGGCGTACGGCAATATCAAATTGCACCACGCCAGGGAGGATGGGCAATTCAGGAAAATGCCCAGAAAAAAGTGATGAACTTTGCGGGAAATGTATTTCCAGCACGCGCTGTGTGTCGCTCTCATGCAAGACGCGCAAATTCATAGCTGGTTCATCAAATAATTGTGTGAGCGCAGCTTGTGAAGTTTTTCCTTGTGTATCCAGCGGCAGCGCGGCGACAAAACGCCATTTGCGCGGCAGCAGCACGCGCTCAAACTGCGCGCTCAATTGTTCACGCAGTTGTTGCGTGAAAGTGCGTTTGCCTTGCACGACAAATTGCTGCTGCCCTGCGGTTGTTAGTACCGCCACCACGCCGAGCCTGCCATTCGCGTGTGGCAACAGCAGCACGTGCGCTTCGTCTATCCACGGTGAAGTTTGCAAGCAGTGTTCCATTGCCGTGAGTGACAAACGCTTTTCTTCAATTTTTACAATGCGATCAGCGCGGCCGTGCAACAAAAAATGCTGTGTGTCGAGTAGGGTGGCAGTGTCGCCCATTGCGATAGCATTTTGTTCGCCAGTAAATGGGGATTGCACCAATAATTGCTGCGCACTATCCACGGAAATATTCACCTCGGGCAGGGTTTGCCACGGTGTATCTACCATGGTTTGTTGCCGCCACGCCACGCCGCCGGTTTCGGTACTGCCTAAAACTTCGATCGGCGTTTTTCCTAAACGTTGCTGCCAATTTTTCGCCGCTGCGACAGGCAAAAGGCCGCCGGAAGAAAACACGGCGTACAGTGAAGTGTTGAGTGATGGCAAATCAATCGCCGGCGGAAAACGTTTGAGTTGCGCGGGGCTGGAAATTAAAACGCTGTGTGGCTGTTGTTGCAGTTCGGCAACTAAAGGCTCTGGATAGCTGTGTGATGTGGCGGCAAACGCGCGCCCAGTACACAGCGGCCACAGCAGGCGAAACAGCAGGCCGTAAATATGTTGGTGCGACACGGTGGCAAATACAGCGGCATTACCCAGTGTCGCACCCCACAGAGTTTCTAGTGTTTGAATTTCTGCATCCAAACAGCGCAGGGTTTTCGTAATTGCTTTAGCGACGCCGGTGCTGCCGGAGGTGAGCAGGGTGACGGTGAGTGCGTCTAGATCTAGGGTGATGTTGTGCAGAGTGTCTGTATCGGCATTCGCTATTTCTGTTGCTGCAAGTGCAGTGAAATCGGCATCAAAAAAATCGCTGAGTGCAGCCAGCGTGCCCGCTTGGGTATTGGGCGGCAGCACGATATTTTTTCCTGCTGCCAGTAAGGCAAAAAAACTCACGGCAAAGTGATAACTGTTGTCGTTGTGCAACAACCAGCGTTTTTCGTGGCGCGGTAACAGGGCTTGGTATTGTTCGGCAACGGTGTGCAAAAAATCGGCGCGTGTGTATTGCGTGCTGCCATCCCATGCAACACGCGTATGGTCTGCAGGTGTGGCGAGTAAGTGAGCGAGGCTGCGCAGTGTCATGCAAAAAAACTACCGCTGCTGTTCGCGCGCTTTCACGCGCAGGCGCACGAGGTATTCGACGGCAAACAGTGCGCCCATCAAGACATAGGCGATCAAGCCGTTGTACAGCGCCCAAGTTTTCATTTCGCAAAACAACGCGGTGTACAGCGCGATGCTGCCATTAAAAATAAAAAACGCGCACCACACGGCTGTGACCTGTCGTGTATAACGAATGGCTGTCTCGCTTAAGTGGGGCTCTTGCAGGCGCGCAAAGCGTTCAATCATGGAGGGTGGATAGCGCAGCGTGCTGGCAAAGCCAATGCAGCAGGCTAAGTTGATAACAACGGGGATGAGTTTCAGCGCGCCTGCGTGGTTGAGTAGAGCAGAAATCAACGCGCAGACGATAGCAAGTAGCAGGGCAGGCAATAGCGAGGTTTGTAATTGCGCGCCCAGTTTTTTGCGCAGTAGCAACAAACGTAGTACGAGTATAGCCGCCAGAGCCAAGCCCACCCGTTGCGCTGAAAAATGCAGCAGGCCGTAGTAGACCAGCAGTGGGTAAATCAGTGCCAGTACAGCCAGCAGCGCAGTAGGCATGGGTCAGGTTTGTGGTGCGGCCAGCAATTTTTCTACCACATCGAGCACATCATTGACGGTGCGCGCCGCTTTGAATTCATCGGGACCTATTTTTTTGCCGATGAGTTCCTGCACTTGAATCACCAAATCCACAGCATCAATGCTGTCGAGTTCCAATTCGGCATAGAGGTTAGATTCTGGGGTGATTCTTTCTGGTGCAATTTCAAAATTATCAAACAGAATTTGTTGCAGTTTTTGAAACAAGTCGTCGCGCGTCATAAAAAATTCTCTGGTGGTTTTTTTGTGGTGTTATGGCTGTTGGCTTTCAATCAAGGCTTTGAGTGCATTGACGGAAGCAAAATGTTTGCGCGTATCTTCAGAGTTAGAATCCAGCTTGATGTGATATTTTTTCTGGATATGCAGGCCAAGTTCCAGCGCATCAATAGAGTCTAGACCTAGACCGTCAACAAACAGCGGCGCGTCGCTGTCGATGTCGGCAGGAGTAATGTCTTCCAAATCCAAGCAGTCAATAATGAGTTGTTTGATTTCAAGGCTTAAATCTGACATGGGGCTGCTGTTCCATTTGTTTAGTTGCGTAATAGTTGTTGAAAAAAATCGAGTAAAAAGCGATTGAGTTGTCGCGTGGCCAATGCGGGCGGTGCAGACGGTTCAATGCAATGTTGTGTGCTGAGTGTGGGCAGCGCTGTGACGGTAAATACAGGGCGGCGCGCGGGTATTTTATACCACGGCTCCCCTTTGAGCAGCGTGGGTGGCTCCACGGTAATCAGCACCGGCAAAATATCGGCGTTGCAGCGTATGGCAATATTGGCTGCGCCGCGCTGAAACACAAGTGGCTCCCTTGGTGTGCTGCGCGTACCTTCAGGGAAAACAATTAAGGGGAATCCTGCATGCAGGCTGCCGGCGCTGCGCGTGAGCAGTGCATCGCCATTGCTGTTGTCGGTGTAGCCGGTGGCGCGTATTACTCCGCTGACCAAGCTGCGGCGCAAGCTGCCTTTTACCACGCAGTCACAATCGGGCAGTAGAGAAATCAGAATCACCACATCCAGCAGCGAGGGGTGATTGGCTACCACCAATTTGCCACGCGCTTGCGTCAAATGTTCGCGACCGTGTATCACCAATTGCATTAAACCTAGCGCTTGCATTTGCCACAGATAAAAACGAAAAGTGTGATGAATCAACCGGCGCGCCCGCGCATTTTTTTCTTCTGGCGTGTTGCCGAGTAGGCGCGTGAGTGGCAGGGCGCTGATCGCCAATAAAAAACCGCCGCCAAATAAAAACGCGAAACAGTGACCGGTGGCGAGTACGCGCCAGAGCCAATGTGCGTGTGCGGCCAAGCGTTGTATTACGCGGCGTGCCATGCCCAGTGCCATGC
>CAZHQZ010000038.1:9555-11540 GCA_964534675.1 uncultured Pseudomonadales bacterium
GTGCCATGCCCAGTGCCATGCAAAGCGTTCGCCGCGCGTTTGTAATTCACCTGCGTTGGCGATGAGCCAGCGCAGCCAAGACAGCGTGTTGTGTTCGATGACTGTGTTGCTCGCCGTGCGATCCATGCTGAGGTGAAGTTGCGGTGCGTGTGCTGTGTCAGAGCGACCAAGCAGCAGTGCCAAACCCAGCGGCACGCAGTGGGTGGCGAAGGCGCGGTAATCCTCCGGCAGCGGTTCTTCGGCATACACCAGCAGCACGCGCTCGTGATATTGCAGTTGACCAATGGCTTCGATGATCGCCATGGGCAGGGTATCTGCACCCGCAGCAATGGCAGTGGAGGGCGCGGTGTTGCCCGTGGCAATGGAGTACAGGCCAGAGGCGGTGTTGTGTACCGAGAGGCTGAACGCCATGGGTGACAGTGGTTCCTGTCGTGCCAAGTCTTTGAGCAGGCCGACGGTGCGGTGTATTTCGCCGTGACGCGAAGCAAACACCGTGGGCAGTGTTTGATCGCCCGCGCAGGACTGCGCAGCGGCCAGAGCAAAACGCGACAGGCGCGACAGCCGGCGGCGCTGCATGGCGGGAATGAAATCGACAGAGGGATTTTCCTTGGCACAGGAGATAGGTCGCTCGCCCGCCGCCCACGCACGCCATTCACTCAGCTCAGCGATGCCCGGCATCCAACCCGCCCAGTGCAGCAGCGAACAAGATACAGCGCTGTTCATACGGCGCTCTCCACGAGCTGTAACGCAATAATCATTTCGCCGCACAGCAGTTCTTGTTCAGCGGCACGCAGGGCAAAGCGGTACTGCAGGCCTTGTGGCAGTTCGGCCAAACGCTCTGCGCTGATGGTGAGGTCGCCGTTCACTGTGTCCAGTCGTTCAATTTGCCAGCGCACATCGGTTAATACGGCAATCATGCCGCTGCGCGGTGCGGCGTGCGGATTATGTTGGCGCGCGAGCAAGCTGCCGTGCACGGCCACAGCTTGTGCGGCGTATTCAATGCCGGCCTGCACCGATAATTGCTCGGAATGACGCAGTGGGTTGTGCGCAGCGCGATGGCTGCTGGCGCGACACACAATGCGCTGCTGATCGTAAGTATCAACAGCGTCGAGCAGACACATGCTGCCTGCGTGGGGAATCAAGGTGGCGATGTTGATGTCGGTCAGTGACACAAATGTTCCAGCAGCGTGTAAGCGAAGTGCGTGTGCAGGGCTGTATTATAATTCAAGGCTACTTTTCTGATTGTTTCTGATTATTGCTGATGTTGTTTCGTATTGCTGCTAACCATCCTTCACTCGCCGGACATTTTCCTGGCAACCCCGTGGTGCCGGGTGTGGTGTTGTTAGATCATATTTTAGCGACAGCAAAATCTGTGTTGCCTACACAGCGTGTGTGCGGTATGCGAAAAATAAAATTTTTGCAGCCTGTGTTGCCAGAGCAAATGTGTGAAGTGCAGTGGAGTGCTGTGCGCGCATCGGTTGCAGAAGCTGCACAAGTGCGTTTTGCGTGCGTGTGTGAAGGGCGGCGCGTTGCGGAAGGCAATGTGTTGTTGGCGGCGCGATGAAAAAACGAGTGCTGGTGGTGGCTTATTCGCAGACGGGGCAGCTTGCCGATGTGGTGCGCGCAGTCACCGCACCTTTGCAAACATCAAACAATATTGAAGTGGTGTTTGAGTGGCTGCAACCGAAAACACCGTACCCTTTTCCGTGGCCTTTCCTGCAATTTTTTAATACCTTCCCTGAAACGGTGCATGAGCAGCCCGCGCCTTTACATCCACTGCAAGTCAGCGCAAAAGAAAACTTTGATTTGGTGATCTTGGCATATACGGTTTGGTTTTTATCGCCCGCGCAGCCGATGATGGCGTTTTTGCAGGGCGAGCAAGCGGCGAATTTGTTGCGCGATAAACCGGTTATCACCCTCATTGCCTGTCGCAATATGTGGTTGATGGCGCAAGAAGTGATGAAAGAAAAACTCGCCGCTCTGGG
>CAZHQZ010000039.1:0-11061 GCA_964534675.1 uncultured Pseudomonadales bacterium
CGTCGACGCGCTGGACAGCGTGAACGCACTGACGGCTGAATAATCCGCGCTGCTTCGGCAGCCCACGGAGCAACACGAAAATCCCGCCGCGTGCGGGATTTTTTATTTACAACTGCAACGCGTTAATCACCATCACACCACCGGCATCTTTTTGCACGGAAGATTCCAGCTCCACGTCTTTATTCGGGATGCCGATGATGAGGTCCGCCTTGCCATCGCTGTTGATGTCACCCGCGCTCACGGCTGCGCCAAATAAATCACCGAAAGCATCGCCGTACACCGTGGTGATCGGCGCATAAGTCGCGCCGTTCCATACGGTGACGCTGCCAGTGTTTGTTGTTGCCGTAGGTATGTTGTTGCCTTGCGGCGCGCTGGCAATGATGTCCAGCGTGCCATCGTCGTTTACATCACCCAAGGCGACACTGCTGCCCAACCATGCTTTTTTCACTGCGCCAAATGATTGCGCCGTTAATGGTTCGCCATCACTGCCGCTGATCACGCTGATACTGCCTGCGTCTTTGCTGTTGCTGTCTGCGTCATCGTCCAACGGTGCGCCGATAACAATGTCGGCATAGCCATCGTGATTGATGTCGGCACTCACCAGCGCACTGCCAAATCGCGCTTTTTTGTTTGTGCCGAGTTTTTGCAGCAACTCCGTGCCGCCGCTGTTGTACGCACGCACACTGCCCACGCCGTTTTCATCCGGCGCGCCGACGATGATGTCAGTGATGCCATCATTATCCACATCACCCGTTGCCACAGCAGTACCTGCGTGTGCATGGTTGGACTGCCCGTAAAACCGTTTGCGGCTTTGCAAGGTACTGCCATCAAACACCGTCACGCTGCCGATGGCTTTTTGTGACGACGCCGAGTTTTTATCTTTCGGTGCCCCAATCGTCACATCCGCGTGATCATCGCCATCCACATCGCCCAGCGCGACTGCCGAACCAAAGCCGGTGTTTTTTGTTGCACCCCAGAAGGTGTGCCTGCGATTGCCCACGCCGCCGTACAACACCGTAACGCTGCCAACATGCAGCGCAGTGGCATTGGGTGCGCCCACGACAACATCAGCAAAACCGTCATTATCAATATCCGCATTGCCTGCGACCGCAAAACCCATCGCGTCTTTGGCGGCTGTGCCAGTCACAGAAGTAATCACACTACCGTCTTTGCCTGAAATGACTTCGGCTTTGCCTGCACCATTTTTTGCTTTCACAGGCGATGCAGCAGGAATGCTGTAGCTCGGTGAACCGATGACATAATCGCCGTAGCCATCGCCATTAAAATCACCGGCGAATGCCACCGCAGCGCCAGTTTTTTCAGCTGTGGCTGCGCCGTTAATATCGCTCGGTACTGGCACTGGGTCATCGCAGGCATCACCTACGCCATTGCCGTCCCAATCGAGTTGGTTGCTGTTGGAAACAGCGGCACAGTTGTCGCTTAAGTTATCGATGCCGTCGTTGTCTGTGTCGCCGTTGGGCGTGCTGTCGCAAGCGTCACCCATGCCATCGCTGTCGGTATCGGTTTGTGATGCGTTTGAAATAGCTGGGCAGTTGTCTGCGTTATTACCAACCCCATCATTATCGGTATCAACCGATTCAGTGGCATCTAACGGAAATTTATCGAGAAAATCGAGCACGCCGTCATTGTCATCATCGCTATCGCAAACATCACCTTGTGCATCGCCATCAGTATTTATCTGATTTAAATTAGCATTTAACGGACAGTTATCAGAAACATCGGCAACTGTATCGTTGTCATCATCGGTATCTGCATTGTTACCGATGCCATCGCTGTCATTGTCAGCAGTTTCAGTCGCATCCAGCGGGAACTTATCTATCGTATCCCGCACACCATCATTGTCATCATCTGTATCGCAAGCATCGCCTTGCCCGTCGCCGTCAGTGTCGAGTTGGCTGGCATTCTGTACAGTGGGACAGTTGTCTGAAGCATCTGCAATGCCATCACTGTCCCTATCACCCTGACAAGCATCACCCACACCATCGCTATCTGTATCTAGCTGATTGGCGTTGCTAACAAAAGGGCAATTATCATTACCTAGGTGTAGATTAGGGTCTGTGCATGAATAGCTTCCGGCGGGAGGAAAGCAAGATCCAACTTGGACATAACCCGAAATGCATGAATAAACTGGCCCCTGATTGAAAACACTACCATAGCCAACATTGTCAGCGTCCGAATCTCGCTGACAAAATGTGTTCCAAGTAGCAAAGGCGTTTCCGCTAAGCGCCAACAAAAAAACGCTGAAAACAAGACCCAGACCTTTCTTCCCTAACCCAGCGTTCATTACTGCCTCGCTTGCTCACTAAGAGCTTTAATTCTTTTTGTTATCAACAGCTTCTTTATACCCCCCCCCCAGCTGCACCTGCAAGCTCGACCCACTACCTATGTAGGTAGTTATCAGCAAAACGTGACGCACTTCACGCTTTTGTTATTGCTTACCAATCACCCCGCGAAAGCGCAATAACGCGCCGGTAAGAAAGCACACGCCGATGGCGCTCATGGAGGCGATTTGTTTCCACACGGCAGCGAAACCCGCGCCGCGAAACAGCACCGCCATGGAAAAATCGGTGAAGTGGGAGGATGGAATCAACAACATGAAGTAGTGGATGGGTTTGGGCATCACATCCAACGGCGTTAAGCCGCCGGACAGCACGGCGATCAACATCACAATCGGCAAAAACAACAAACCCAGTTGCGGCATGGAGCGCGCCACTGTGCCCAAGAAAATCCCGATTGCGGAAATAGAAAATAAATACAGCGCCGCGCCAAATAAAAATAGCGCGAGTGAACCCTGCAAAGGAATACCGAGTATGGCTTTGATGACAAACTGAATACAAAAAAACATGCCCAGCAAAATGACCATGCTATTCGCCCATACTTTGCCGAGTGCGATTTCAACCGGACGCAAAGGCATCACCAGCAAATGCTCGACGGTGCCGCGCTCGCGTTCACGAATTAACGCAGCACCCGTTAACACAATCGCCAACATCGACACGATGCTAATCATATTGGTAATGCCAAAAAACCAACCGCCGTGCAAATTGGGGTTGAATGCCACGCGCGTATCCATCTTCACCGGCTGCGGAAATTGCGCTTGCGGAAAATACTGCTTCAGCGTTTCACCCAAAATTTGTGAAAGATACGCGGCTCCATTACCAGCTTGTGTCATGGCTGTGGCATCTACTAACACTTGTATCGCCGGCTGCCGGCGCGCGTTGATGTCCGCTTCAAAGCGGCGCGGTATCCACACCACAAAGGTGTAAGTACTGTCATCCATACGTTGAACGGCTTGATCTCCCGCTATCAACACCGGTGGTTTGAAATATGGCCTTTGCAAGGCGTAAAACAAAGCGCGCGACAGCGGCGTGTTGTCTTCATCCACCACCGCCACGGACGCATTGCGCATATCCATCACGGCATTTTTTGTGGGGACGATGATGAATACCGTGAACGACAACACAATCAACACACACATCACCACATCACTGCGCAAACTCCACAGCTCTTTGATGCCGAGGTGATAAATATTAACCAAACTGCGCCACATACCGCGTTACGCTTCTTGCTTACGCAGCAGCAGCACACTGCCGAGGGTGAATGCAGAAAAATGCACCGCCATCACGGCAAAGTTTTTCCACAAATCTGCAAGATATAAACCTTTGGTAAACGTACCAACAGTGATATTGAGCAAATACGTGGTGGGGAAAACTGTACCAAACCAATACGCGCCGCCCTCTAGCGAAGCCACTGGCTTCAACATGCCAGAAAAATTAACCGAAGGAATCATCGAGACAATCAGCGCCGCAAACAATGCAGCAATTTGTGTGCGCGTAAAGGCCGAGATCAATAAACCAAACGAAGTCGCCACCCAACTGTAACAAACGCCAGCAAACAGCAATACGGGCAAACTGCCCAGCAACGGCACTTGAAACGCAAAGCGCGTGATTAACACCAAGCACAGATAGTTAATCATCGCGATCACCACATACGGCACTTGCTTGCCCCACAAAAATTCCAAACGCCGCGTGGGCGTGGCATAAAAATTGATGATGGAGCCAAGTTCTTTTTCTCGTACTACCGCCACTGCCATCAACATGGTGGGAATCATGGTCACCAATACCGCAATAATGGACGGCACGATGGCATAAGCACTCAACATTTCCTGATTGTATTGAAAGCGCGTTTCCAAACGGTACGGTTCTTCTGGCATTTTTATACGATGCTCGCGTAATAATTGCTGCAAATACTGCTGATGAATGCCTTGAATATAACTGCGCGCGCGTTCGGCGCGAAACGGATAGCCGCCATTGATTTGCACTGCCACCGCTGGTTCTCTACTCGCAGCCAAATCTTTACCAAACCCGGAAGGAATTTCCAAAGCAAACAACAACTGCCCAGATGACAATTTCTGTTGCAACTCTGCATAGCTATGCAAAGACCCATAAAAGAAAAAATAATCACTGGCGCGGAAGCGATCAACGTATTCGCGACTGGCCGGAGTGTTGTCTTGATCCAACACCGCAAAATCCAAACGATCTACATCAAAGTTCACGCCCATGCCCAATACCATCATCAAAAATAATGGCGCGACAAAAGCAAAGATCAAACGAATAGGCTCGCGCAGCAGCTCCAGTGTTTCGCGGCGCGCATAGGCTTTGAGTCGTTGAAAACTAAAATGTTTATCTTGATCGGCTAATGCATTTTCATTGGGAGAAGTTTCTGTTGTTGCAACAAGCGCCACCGTCGGCTTTTCATCGGCCGGTCGCGCCTGCTCCAATACCTGAATAAACGCATCTTCCAAAGTAGGCACACCAAATTGCTGACGGATGGCTTCTGGGCTGCCGGATGCCAATACTTTTCCTGCATCCATCAAGGAGATGCGATCACAGCGTTCAGCTTCATTCATGTAATGCGTGGTGATAAAAATAGTTACGCCCTGGTTGCGCGACAAATCAATCAATAACTCCCAAAAACTATCGCGTGCCACGGGGTCTACGCCAGACGTCGGCTCATCCAATATCAACATCACCGGATTGTGTATCACAGCCACTGCTAACGATAAACGCTGGCGCACACCCAAGGGCAAACTGCCTGCAGGTTGCTGCGCATATGGCGTGAGCTGCATATCGCGCAACAATATTGCACAGCGCTCGCGTATCTGCTCGCTGCTCATGGCAAAAATGCGCCCGTGCAACTCCAAGTTTTGAATCACATTCAATTCTTCGTACAACGAAAAACTTTGCGACATATAACCAAGACGGTGACGCGTGCTGATGTCGTCCACATCCACCGGCTTGCCAAATAAAAACGCCTCACCTTCGGTAGCTGGCAGCAGCCCCGTGAGCATTTTCATAGTGGTGGATTTACCGCAGCCGTTAGAACCGAGAAAACCAAAAATTTCGCCTTGCTGTATTTCAAAATTGACGCTATCAACGGCTGTGAAATCACCAAAACGACAACTCAAATTGCGCGCACTGATGACGATGTTGTTTTGATGCGCGTCTGTCAGTGGCGGCAGAAACGGTTCCACATGCCCTGCGCGTTTTTCTGGCGGCAGCAGTTGAATAAACGCGGTATCTAAATTATTTGCGCCCGTTTTTTGCAACAGCGCCGCAGGCGAACCCTGCGCCAATACACTGCCGGCATCCATCATCGCCAACCAATCAAAACTGGAGGCTTCTTCCATGTACGCCGTGGCAACGATGATCGACATACTCGGCCGCTGCGCGCGCAAATCTTTCAACAACTGCCAAAATTGGCGCCGCGATAATGGGTCTACACCGGTAGTTGGCTCATCCAGAATCAGCAAATCCGGTTCGTGAATTAAAGAGCAACACAAACTGAGTTTTTGTTTCATGCCGCCAGATAATTTTGCCGCGGGGCGATCAACAAAACGCGCCATGCCCGTGGCTTGCAATAAATGCGCGATGCGCTGCTCGCGCTCTGCGCCTTTTTCACCGAATAAATCGGCAAAAAAACTGATGTTTTCCATCACCGACAGCGTGGGATACAAATTCTTTCCCAAGCCTTGTGGCATGTAAGCCACACGGCGACACATGCGCGCTCGTGCGGCGGCGCTGTGCATGTCTTCGCCCAACACCTCCACGCGACTATCTTTTTGCACGCGGCGCGCACCGGCAATCAAACTCAGCAAAGTAGATTTGCCCACGCCGTCGGGGCCGATAATGCCCGCCAAGCAACCAGCGGGAATGGCGAGATCAATACCGTCTAGCGCCACCACCTTGCCGTAACGGTGGCGCACCTGCGTCAGCGTGGCGACGGGAGCCGTCATCACAATAAAGCTCTAGCGCGCAGGGGTTTCAGGCCACGCGGCACTGGCATCGATGCGCAGCCAGCCCAAGCCGGGCATGCCGCTTTTGAGCCAGCTCTGCTCTGCTAACACCGCTGCATCAATACCGATGCGCGCACGAAACACCAAATTACTGCGCTCAGTGGCCGTTTCTACCGATTTAGGCGTGAACTCCGCTTCTGCCGCCACAAAGGTGACTTTGGCTGGCACCCACTCCTCGGCTTTGGCATCCATCTGCAGGCGCGCCTCGTCACCCAGCGCCACTTTGCCTGCCACATCTGCCGGTAGAAACACGGTGAGGTAAACATCGCTGTCGCTCACCAGCGTAAACAAGGGCGAACCGGCGGCGATCATTTCGCCCGGCTCCGCCAAGCGGTAGAGGATATAGCCGGAAAACGGCGCGCGGATGCTGCTGTCTGCCAAATCCACACTCAGGCGATCGCGCCCCGCTTGCGCCACTTTGCCTGCCGATTGCGCGGCGGCAACGGCAGCACTCGCGGCATTCACCACCGAGCCACAACTGGCGGCACGAGTGCGGGCGCTGTCGAGTTGGTCTTGCGACACAAACTGGCGCTTGCTCAAGGCTTGAATACGGCCGAGCTGTGAGCGTGCGTAGTCACATTCCGTCTGCGCCTGCACGCGCTGCGCCTCAGCCAAACGCACTTGGTCATTGGCTTGCGCGATGGCGGCATCGGCACGCACGATTTCCGCTTGCAGCGGCTGGCTGTCCAATTCGGCCAACACTTGCCCTGCGGCAACATGATCGCCCTCTTTCACTTTCACCGTTGCCAGCAGCCCCGGAATACGCGTGGCAACACGGCTCTGCGTGGCCTCCAAACGGCCATTGGTGTGAAAAAATCCGCGCTCACCCTGTTGTTGCCACTGCTGCCACAGTAAAAAACTGCCGCCAGCTACTGCCAACACCACAACAGCCACACCTAACTTCGCTTTCATGATCCGTTTCCCTGCTACTTTTCCGCACAAACAGTACAGTAATTGCCCGCATGAAACGATCAGCAATTCCTAGCACAAGCACGGCTATCGACAGCACCAACGAAAGCCCGCAACATAGCCAACTTCCTCGCTGTGACTATTTGCAGAATCGCATGCAAGTCATTATCCCCGTCAAAGATTTTCGCAGTTGCAAAAGCCGCTTGGCGCACGCACTGCCGCTGGAAGCGCGTCAAAGTTTGATGGCGGCGCTGCTGGCGGATTTGCTGCACACCTTGCAGCACTGCGCAAAAGTTAGCGGCGTGGCGCTAATTACACGCTGCTCAGAGGTGGCACAGCTCGCCGCACAACAGCGCACCGAAGTCTTAAATCTAGAAGATGACCGCTGCCTGAACAGCGGCATTGCCGCCGCCGTTGCAACAATCAGCGCGCGCGGCACAGCACAAACCCTGATTCTTCACGCGGATTTACCTCTTGCTACCGCGGGCGATATTGACGCAATTATTACCGCACACCAAAACCACAGCGCCGTCGTTACCTTGGTGCCAGACAATCAAAACAATGGCACCAATGCCATGCTGCTCACCCTGCCCACGCAAATGCAATTTTTCTACGGCAGCCACAGCTACAGCGCACACAGTGATTTTTGCCGCGCGCAGGGCATTACCATGCAAACCGTTTACAATGCGCAACTGGGTAGCGACATTGATTTATGGCAGGATTTTGCGCCGCTGTTGTCGCTGCGCACCGCAGGCACCAGACCCCATCTTTCACACTGGCTGGAACAGTACGGCGAATTGTTTGATTGGCCGTTAACAGCAACACGCTAAAAACTTTTTTATCGACAGCATGCAAACATCTGAAGATTTTTTATCACTCGCAGACTGCAATGATACCGCCGCCTTGATGGCGCAAGCGCGCGCACTGCGCGATGCCGGTTTTCACAATGTTGTCACTTTTTCCAAAAAAGTTTTTATTCCGCTGACACATTTGTGCCGCGATGTCTGCCACTACTGCACCTTCGCACAAACCCCAAAAAAAATTGACAGCGCCTACATGACGCGCGAGCAAGTACTGGAAATTGCACGCGCCGGTGCCGCCGCAGGCTGCAAAGAAGCACTGTTTACTCTCGGCGAAAAACCAGAGCTGCGCTACAACGCTGCGCGTCAAGCACTCGACGCGATGGGCTACGCCAGCACGGTGGATTATTTGTACGACACGGCCAAAGCCGTGTTTGAAGAAACGGGGCTTTTCCCGCATGTGAATCCGGGCACGCTCACCGCCGAAGAAATGGTCAAACTGCGCAGCGTTTCACCGTCGATGGGCATCATGCTGGAGAGTTTATCGGCGCGCCTGTGTGAAAAAGGCATGCCGCATTACGGCTCGCCCGACAAAGCACCAGCGGTGCGCCTCGCCACACTGGAAGAAGCAGGCAAGCAAAAAATCCCCTTCACCACTGGCATTTTGATCGGCATCGGTGAAACGCGGCGCGAGCGCATTGAATCCCTGCTCGCCATCAAAGCCTTGCACGCGCAGTACGGCCATATCCAAGAAATTATCGTGCAAAACTTTCGCGCCAAACCCGACACCAAAATGGCGCAAGCACCCGAACCCGATTTAGAAGATTTGCTGTGGACGATAGCGGTGGCGCGCATTATTTTTGGCAGCGAAATGGCGATACAAGCGCCGCCTAATCTGTCGCCTGGTGTGCTGGAGCAATTGGTCGATGCCGGCATCAATGATTGGGGCGGCGTGTCACCGCTCACGCCGGATTTTGTCAATCCAGAAGCGCCTTGGCCGCATCTGCAAGACCTCGCTGAAGCAACCGCCAACACCGGCAAATATTTGCAAGAGCGTTTAACCATCTACCCCGCTTTTGTGCGCCAATGGCAGCAGTGGACAGACAAAGTTTTCCACACGCCGTTATTGCAACAAACCGATGGCGACGGCTTTCCGCGCGTTGATACTTGGAAAACCGGTAGCAGCGAAACGCCACCGCAAGAAATGCTGTCGCAGATACACAAGCCCGTGCGCACACAAACGGCCTCACCAGATGTGCGCGATATTTTGACTGCTATCCAGCAGGGTCACACGCCCAGCGAAACAGAAATTGTGCGTTTGTTTCGCGCACGCGGCGATGATGTAGGCGCTATCTGTCACACAGCAGATGCACTGCGAAAAAATCTGAATGGCGACACGGTCACTTATGTGGTCAACCGCAACATCAATTACACCAATGTCTGCTATTTCAAATGCCAGTTCTGCGCGTTTTCTAAAGGTAAAACACACGAGAACTTGCGCGGCAAGCCTTACGATATTTCACTAGAAGAAATTCAACGCCGCACCACTGAAGGTTGGCAGCGCGGTGCCACCGAAGTGTGCATGCAAGGCGGCATCCACCCCGATTACGACGGCAACACCTACATAGAAATTCTCGATGCCGTGAAAACCGTGCAGCCCGACATGCACATTCACGCCTTTTCGCCGCTGGAAATTTGGCAAGGTGCAGCCACGCTCAATCTACCGCTCACTGACTATCTGCAAAGACTAAAAGCACACGGTTTAGGCACACTCCCTGGCACGGCAGCAGAAATTCTCGACGACGAAGTGCGCGCCGTGTTGTGCCCAGACAAAATCAATACACAAGAATGGTTTGCGGTGATGGAAGCCGCACATGCTGTGGGTTTGCGCTCCACCGCCACCATCATGTTTGGTCATATTGAACGCTACGAACATTGGGCGCGCCATTTCTTGCGCGTATTAAATTTACAAAAACAAACTGGCGGCTTTACCGAGTTTGTGCCGCTGCCGTTTGTGGCGGAAGAAGCGCCGATGTATTTGCGCGGACGCGCGCGCAAAGGGCCGACTTTCCGCGAAGTGGTATTGATGCACGCCATTGCGCGTTTGGTGTTATCGCCGCACATCCACAACATCCAAGCTTCATGGGTGAAATTGGGCAACGAAGGTGTTGTCGCCTGCCTCGCCGCTGGTGTTAATGATTTGGGTGGCACACTGATGAACGAAAGCATCACTCGCGCTGCCGGTGCCACACACGGACAGGAAAACTCACCTGAAAATCTCGACGCGATGATTAAAGCTGCGCAACGTCAACCACAACATCGCAGCACGCTGTACGGCGCAGTGGACGCAGCGCATATCCAACAATCTTATGGCGCGGAAGAATTACTGCCGCTGATTAACGACCTGGTAACACGCAGCAAAGTGGCGTAATTGGCTTAACTGTTTCGCACAATCCCGCTGCGACAATATGCCGCATTCTCTCCTCCGCTCCTCCCAACTAGAATCCGCGCCCGATACAGATCTGTCTGGAGAAAACAGTTCATGAAACGCGGATTAAATACACTGTCTTTGGCAATGGCCGCCGCCCTGTACGCAACGGCAACGGCACCGGTACTGGCCAATGAAGATGCAGGAGAAAGCCAAGACAACACGCGCTTAAAAACTGTTGTGGTTACTGCTGAAAAAACCAGCAAACCTCTGACCGTGGTGACAGACCCCAAAGCGCCACGTCAACCGCTACCCGCCCATGATGGTGCCGATTATCTGAAGGCAATCCCAGGGTTTAGCGTCATCCGTAAAGGCGGCACCGATGGTGACCCCGTTTTTCGCGGGATGGCCGGATCACGACTGAATATCCTACTGGATGGCGAAATGCTGTTCGGTGGTTGCGGCAGTCGCATGGACCCACCTACCGCGTACGTGTTCCCAGAAAGCTATGACAGCATAAGCATAATCAAAGGACCACAGACCGTACGCAA
>CAZHQZ010000040.1:0-6196 GCA_964534675.1 uncultured Pseudomonadales bacterium
AACATACAACCACACCCTGATAATTGTGAACTACGTCTCAACTATCTCACACATGCGCTGTAAAGGTCTATCAATAATATTACTTACCAATAATGATACTTTGCGTATCTATTTAATTACTGCGTCAACGCCGCTTGCAGCGCCTGCTTCAAACTTTTTCCACTCAGCGGTTTGTACAGCGCGCGTTGGATACCTGCATTTTCCAGCACTGGTTTGCTCGGCGCACGGCTCACACCGGTCAACATCATCATGATCATTTTTTCGCTGTTGATTTTCTGATCGGCGCGAATGTGCGCCGCCAATTCCAAACCATCCATGCCCGGCATTTCGAAATCGATTAAAGCAATATCAAACGGCTCATCCACGTTGGTGTGTGAACGCAACACCGCCAACGCCTCTGTGCCACCGTGCGCCGATTGCACCGTCATGCCCCACTGCACCGCTTGCTGCTCGATGATGGAGCAGTAAGTGACGTTATCATCCACAATCAACATGCGGCGACCTTGCAGTGACAGCGTATCGTCTACCGCATGCGCCTGACTGAAATGTGCATCCAACGGCAAACTGAATTCCATGATGGCGCCGCCATTGGCAAACAGTTGCATACCCAATGCGCCACCCATCAACTGTATGTATTGCTCGGCAATGGTTAAGTTGAGGTGATCGTTGGAATGCAGATCGCGTGTGCGTGCAGGATGATTGCGCTCGGTTAAGGTGTTATGCCCCGAATGAATCTCAAACAAAATTTGATTATTCTCAGCCGCTTTGACACTCAACACCACTTCGCCCTGCTCAACATTGCGCAAGGCAAACTGCAACAAATTCACGATAACGTGCTGTAGTTTTTCCTGATCGCCTTTTACAAAACCCACGACACTGCTATCAATGTGGTAAATCAATTCCACGCTGCCTACTTCGGCGCGACTGCGACACGTTTCTATGCACGACTCAACCAGAGCCGTCAATTCAAAGGGAGCGTTGTTCAAATCAATATTGCCGCGCTCGATGGATGACAAATCTGACAGGCGATTGGTCACATCCAGCAACGCCAAGCCAGATTTATGAATCGTTTTTATTTGCGTGCGCTGTTGATCTGTCATATTGCTGGTCAGCAGTAAATCTGCCATGCCCAACACGCCACTAATCGGCGTGCGCAATTCGTGACAAATATCCGAGAGATTGACCAAACTGCGCACTTCTATTTTTTGTTCCGCAACGGGATGTAACTGCTCTGCTTTGTCGCGCTGGTTGTCTACACAATGCCTCACCATAGCAATAGCCATCACCAGCGATTCTAAAATAATCGCCGCTGCTACGCCCCAAGCAGTGAATGCGCCCTGCGGCAACAAACCATTGACATTAAAAATAGCAATTAACACCACACTGGCTGTGATAGCGCGCACAGCAATAAAACGCCGCGCCAACATATATTCATCCATATTGGCGTGCAGGGCGACCGCAAAAATAAAAATCACATTAAAGGAAGCCAGCCAAGCAACGGCTAACGTGCTGACATGTGGCGACACAAACCACGTTGCGAAAACACCGATCAAACCCAACACGCCAATCGCTGTGAGCATGTGGTGCTGCCACAGCGCACGTTTGCGGGTTTTCAATAAACTTTGTGCATACAACGCACTGAACACCACCGTCAAAAAAACCGGCGCCATGATTTGATGATCGAGCAGCGTTTCATTGCTCACAAAAAATGGCAGCAAATAGCCGTTCCATGCGGCTTGAATAGCGGCTACGGAAAACAAGGTGAGTCCATTCCACAAAAAAGCTTTAAAGCGATACACCGCAAAAAGACCGAGATGCATAAAAGCCAAGACCAGCAATCCGCCCAACAACAAACCCTGCCACCATTCGTGTGCGCTCATGGTGGTCATGTATTCACGCGGCGTGCTGAGTGACAACTGCACGTTGACAGCTTTGTCGGATTCTGCGCGCACAAAATAGGTATAGGCGGCGTGCGCAGCAATATTCAAATCAAACAAACTGACGGGGTAGTTGTATGCGCGATCAGTGTAGGGCGTTGCCGATCCCAACTTGACGTGTTTATGCAACTGACCGGTTTGTGCATCCACCACATAGAGATCGACATAATCAATATCAGCGGGAGAGGCGGCGAGAATAAAACGTGCGTCTTCGTCGCGCTGATTTTCTATCGTAAAACGCAGCCAGTATGCGGAGGTGGTGTAGCCGAAATACAGGTCGGTCATCGACGCCGGCGCGAACTGAAACGCGTAGCGATCCGATACCACATCGTCAATCGTGAGGTCGCCGGTTTTATCTTCCAGCACATCGACATACGGCGACAGCGGCAGTTGCACGACATCACTGTTAATTTCCACCAAGGGTGCCGCCATCGCCAACGGCGTGAACAGCGCAAACAAAATAACTGCGAGCAAAGGCATGCAATGTTTCATAGCCATACGTCCGGCAAGGCCGCTCCCTTGATGAATTCCTCTTTCGTCAGACTCCAGTGTTTGCGCGTTCACGCGCTATTGCGCGCCAACCGATGTCCCTGCGCATAAACATGCCGTTCCAACGAATCCCGTCTGCCAGATAGTATGCCGTCTGCTGCGCCTCGGCTACTGTTTGCCCCAAAGCGGTGGCGCACAACACGCGACCGCCCTGCGTCACCACTTCGCCGTCTTTCACCGCCGTGCCGGCGTGAAACACTTTGGCGTTAGCTACTGCTGCGTCCAAACCCTGTATCACCGCGCCTTTTTCTACCTCGCCCGGATAGCCACCCGCCGCCAGCACCACACCCAAGGCCGGACGCGGATCCCACTCGGCTTGCGCACTGTCGAGCTGCCCCGCCAGCGCCTGCTCCACCAAAGTAGGCAGTGAAGTTTGCAAACGCAGCATGATGGGCTGGGTTTCTGGGTCGCCAAAGCGGCAGTTGAACTCGATGACTTTTGGCGCGCCGCTGTCATCGATCATCAAACCCGCGTACAGAAAGCCGGTGTAGGCGTGGCCTTCCGCTGCCATGCCGCGCACCGTCGGCTCGATCACTTCGCGCATTACCCGCGCATGCACTTCGGGCGTGACCACGAGCGCTGGGGAATACGCGCCCATGCCGCCGGTGTTGAGGCCGGTGTCGCCTTCACCGACGCGCTTATGATCTTGGCTGGTGGCCATGGGCAGCGCGGTTTTGCCGTCCACCATCACAATAAAGCTCGCTTCTTCACCGGCGAGAAATTCTTCCACCACCACGCGCGCACCCGCCGCGCCGAATTTGTTATCCGCCAACATATCGCGCACCGCGTCTTCGGCTTCCGCCAACATCATCGCCACAATCACGCCTTTGCCCGCCGCCAAACCATCGGCTTTGATGACGATAGGCGCGCCTTTTTCACGCACATAGGCGAGCGCGGCATCCACATCAGTAAACACCGCATAAAACGCCGTGGGAATGTTGTGGCGTGCGAGAAAATCTTTGGCAAACGCTTTCGAGCCTTCCAGTTGCGCGGCGTATTGTGTGGGACCAAAAATTTTTAATCCGGCTGCGCTAAACGCATCCACCACGCCATTCACCAGCGGCGCTTCTGGCCCCACAATCGTCAAATCCACATTGGCTTGGGCAAACGCAAGCAAAGCGTCGTTGTCGAGAATATTCAACGTCACGTTTTCGCATTTGTGCTCTGTCGCCGTGCCTGCATTGCCAGGGGCGACAAAGATTTTTTTGACGCGATCGTCTTGCGCGCATTTCCACGCCAGTGCGTGTTCGCGGCCGCCGGAGCCCAAAATTAAAATATTCATCACGCTATCCTCAATGGCGAAAATGCCGCATACCGGTAAACACCATCGCCATGCCGTGTTCATCAGCGGCGGCAATCACTTCTTCATCGCGCATGGAGCCGCCGGGTTGAATGACACATTGAATGCCGACTTTTGCCGCGTTGTCGATGCCGTCGCGGAAAGGGAAAAATGCATCCGAGGCCATCACCGCGCCTTGCACGGTTAAGCCCGCATGCTCCGCTTTGATGGCGGCGATGCGCGCGGAATTGACGCGGCTCATCTGCCCCGCACCAATGCCGATGGTTTGGCGATTTTTTGCATAAATAATGGCGTTAGATTTCACATACTTCGCCACTTTCCACGCAAAAATCAAATCGTGAATTTCTGCTTCCGTGGGCGCACGTTTGGTCACTACCTTCAAATCGGATTCTTTAATCATGCCGACGTCGAGGTCTTGCACCAGCAGACCGCCGTTGACGCGCTTCCAATCCAGTTGTGCGATGCGATTTTCTGGCAGCGCACCGCACACCAATACGCGCACGTTTTGTTTGGCTGCCAAAACTGCCAAGGCGTTTTCTGCCACGGCAGGTGCGATTATCACTTCCACAAATTGACGCTCAACAATGGCTTTGGCCGTTGCTGCATCCAGTTCGCGGTTAAATGCGATGATGCCGCCGAAAGCGGATTCTGGATCGGTGGCGTAAGCCAAATCGTAAGCTGCGCCTATGCCATCTAAAGACACCGCCGCGCCGCAGGGGTTGGCGTGTTTCACAATCACGCAGGCGGGTTTGACAAAACTTTTTACGCATTCCAGTGCGGCATCGGTGTCGGCAATATTGTTGTAAGACAATTCTTTGCCTTGCAGTTGTTTGGCAGTGGCAATGCTCACTTCACGCGGTGATGCCTCTACATAAAAAGCGGCAGACTGATGCGGGTTTTCGCCGTAGCGCAAATCTTGCGCCTTAATTAACTGCGCGTTAAAAGTGCGCGGAAATTTTTCCACCTTGTCACTGACGCGCGCGCCGAGATAATTGGCGATCATGCCATCGTATTGTGCGGTGTGTTCAAAAGCTTTCACCGCCAAATCAAAACGCAGCTCGTGCGATAAACCTTTGTCATCATCCAGTGCTTTCAGCACGCGCGCGTAATCCTGTGTGTTGACCACGATGCCAACGTGCGCATGATTTTTTGCCGCCGCACGCACCATGGTTGGACCACCAATATCAATGTTTTCGATGGCATCGTCTAAACTGCAATCCGGTTTGGCAACCGTTTGCGCAAAGGGATACAAATTCACCACCACCAAATCGATCGTGGCGATGTCGTGCGCTTGCATCACTGCGTCATCCTGCCCGCGTCTGCCGAGTATGCCGCCGTGAATTTTGGGGTGTAGCGTTTTTACGCGACCATCCATCATTTCTGGAAATTGCGTGTGCTCCGATACTTCGGTCACAGCGATATGGTTATCGCGCAGCAAACGGTAAGTGCCACCCGTGGACAGCAATGCCACACCGCGCGCAACTAAAGCCTGCGCAAACTCGACAATGCCCGTTTTATCGGAGACAGAAATTAATGCACGGTGCACGGGAGTGATTGCTGACATAAATACCTCGGTAAACAACTCGTATGAATTAAAGAACGCGAATAAAAAATGTGAATAAAAAAGGAGGCGCATGCCTCCTTGATGGCTCTCTTTTCCGCACTTACAGCATATTGTACTGCTTGAGCTTCTTGCGCAGCGTGCCGCGATTCAAGCCCAGCACTTCGGCGGCGCGCAGTTGATTGTTGCGCGTGTATTCCAACACTACCTCTAACAGTGGCGCTTCCACTTCGACCAACACCATTTGATAAATATCACTAGCCGGGTGCCCGTCTAAATGACTGAAATAATTGCGCAGCGCATTTTCCACACAGCAGCGAATCGTCTGCGAATTTAAGGCGACAACGGGCGCGCTTGTTTCGTCTGCTGGCGCAACCAGTTCCATGCGTTTACTCAACATTGCCGGCCACCAACATGCTCCAGTTCACTGCTTTGTCTCCAGGATTCACAATTTCCAAGGCAATATGCACCGGCCTGCCGGGCGGCATCATGGTCTGTCCGCTCAACTCGCCCGACAAATATTCTTCCGGTTTGAAACGGCGACTGGCAACCGGTGTTTTCGTTAAATCACTGAAATACAGATCCAACTCAGGGAACGGCAATGCTTGGTCGGTCACGTTCATTAACATTGCATCAATCACCAAGGCATTGGGGATTTGTGCGTGTTTTCTCACCACCAAATTTTGTATTTTGATGTAGCGCCAATTTTCCACTACCGGCAATTTGCAGCGCACAACTTGGCACACAGTCTGCATCATAGGGCGGCTGGTGCTGGTGCGCGCTAAGCGGTCAAAATTAAAAAACGTGTACTGCGCGAGCAGCAGCGCCGTCAATAACACCGCCGCCGAC
>CAZHQZ010000040.1:6296-11051 GCA_964534675.1 uncultured Pseudomonadales bacterium
GCTGATTTTTTCGGCGCGATCACCGGTTCATCATCTTCCAAAAACGTGTCATCGCTGATTTTTTCATCGTCGCCGATGTCGGCAATTTTTTTCTGTTCAACATCACTGCTCGGCGAACCTTTAACAGCTGCGCTTAAATCAAAGGCTTTACTCGGTCGGCCGTTATCGCCCAGCAAACCGTCATCCTGCGCAGTGCTGGATGGAGCCGCGCTGTGCGGCGCATGGGTGTGCGCCATGTTTTCCAATGCAGATTGGTCGAGACGAAATTTATTGGATGGCGGCGGTGCAGACGCGGCGGTGGACGGAGCAGCACTCGGCGCATCCACCCAGTGCTGGCGCGCTTGAAACACCAACAGGCAGGAGCCGCAGCGCACGGCGCCGTTGGCCAATTTCAAATGTTCTTCTGTCACCCGAAACGAGGTATGACACTGAGGACAGCGGGTCACCATGTTGCTCATGCGTATCCTTTTTCCCTGTCGTTCTCTGTAAAAGCGTGCGGATTCTGGTTGCGCGTAGTGTAGGCAGGTTTGTGTAAGTTGTATATTTCTTGCACAGAAATTCTGTGATCGCCTGCACAAGTCTACGATGTTTGTCGCTTTGATTTATCGCAAAACAAACGCAATACCCAACTGGTCGGCGCGGGATTGTTTCGGCACAATGCCGCGACACCCATCCTGAAGGCGGAGACCTCACATGAGCACAGTTGATTACGATCCCTATTCCCACGCAGCCATGAAGGATCCCTACCCTCTTTACGCCGCCATGCGCAAAGAGGGCAAGCCGCATTTCATGCCCAAGTACAACGGCTGGGCGCTGGCGCGCTTCCAAGACATTTGGGATGCCAGCAGCAAAGTGGATGACAACGTGACCTTCACCAAAGGTCAAACCCCAGGCCAAGTGCTGCTGGGTGAACCTGTGCCTTCTACGTTTATGACTATGGATGCGCCGGATCACCGCAAATGGCGCGGTCTGATCCGCCACGAATTTACCCCCGAAGGCGTGAGAGAACAGGAAGCGCGCCTGCGCGCACTGACGAAAGAATTGCTCGCACCCCTGCTGAAAAAAGGGCAGTTTGATGTCTACGGCGAACTGGCCAATCGCGTCACCTGCATCAATGCCGGTCACAACCTCGGCCTGCCGCGTGAAGATGCCGAGAAATGGCGCGCCCTGATCGACGACATGCTGCACCGTGAAGAAGGGCAAGTGGGCGGCGGTTCCGAGCGCAACCAAGCGGCGGCCGGTCAGTTGTTTGGCTATTTCGGTCAATACGTCTATCAACTGCGCAACGATCCTGCACTAGCGCAGCGCTATACCAAAATCTTCCTCGAGGCGAGCGTAGACGGCAGAAACCTGAGCGATGAAGAGATGATGTTCTATTTGTTCTCGCTGCTGGTGGTCGGTTCAGAAACCACGCCGATCACCGTCGCGGGCGTGTTCTGGAATTTGCAGCACAACCCCGAACAAAAAGCAGCGGTGGTGGCGGAAGTGAAAGCGGGCAAATTCGATTTAGCGCGCAAAGCCTTTCTGGAAACCACGCGCTACGATCAACCCACCAACATGCTGGCGCGCGTAGCAAAACGTGATTTCGAATTGAACGGCGCGCCAATCAAAGCCGGTCAACCCCTGCTGTTTTTGTACGCCTCGGCCGAGCGCGATGAAAGCGTGTATCCGCACGCCGACCAATTCGATCTGTATCGCCAGCCCACGGAAAAAAGCTTGATGTTTGGTCACGGCGGCCACAAATGCCTAGGCCTGCATTTGGGCGTGTTGATGGGCTGCATCCTCGTCGAGGAAATCCTGAAAGCTGCACCGGATTTTGAAGTGGTGGAAGATCAGTGTGAGCGCGTTTACGGCGAGCATTTGTCGGGTTGGGGCAAGGTGGTTATCAAGTTCAAACCGCATTGATGCCCAGTCAGGAGTACAAGAGGCACTGCGGTGCCTCTTTTTTTGGGTCACAGTTAAACGCAGCGAATGTTACTCTGACCCGAAACTCACGCAATAGCATTGAGCTGCCTGCCTTACGGAGTAATCCGAATATATTGGGAGTTGATGAGTTGTATTTGAAATCACGTTTTCCTATGTGGAGGTAGCTTGTATGTTCACTTGGTTAAACAAACAAGGAGTACAGAGTGATCGAGGTTTTTCTTTGCAATTCACCGGTCGCTTTGATGCCGAGTACCGTGAAAATGGCAAGGTTGTTTCCTTGTATGTTGAAAGTGGATTTGATGGGGGGGCGTGTATCCTTGCTGAGCCAACTGTGTTTGAGCGATGGGACGATGGTCAGCTAATCTCATCAGAAAAACAGAAAGTAAATGCGGGTCAGAGTAACGCTCGATAAATCATGAAATCATCCGCTGTCTTTTTTCTGATGTTGAACCCCGCTAAACGCAGGGTTCGCTTTTTTGCGCCGCACTATTTTCTCAATGCGTTTCTCGCGGCTGATTCTCGGGGTTGGTTAAATCACGACTGCCGTGGACGACTGCTTGAATGCTAATGATATCAACATCAATAATTTGAAAAATAATCCGGTAGTCGCCTACCAGTACTTCTCTGATATTTTCATTGCGGTATTCTGGCACCACGCGGTGTTTTCGTGGAAATATTGCAATGTCATCCACATGCGCTTTGAGTTTCTCAATAAAGCGTTTGGCATTTATTGGTGCGTCTTGTGCGATGTAATCTGCGATACGGTAAATGTCTGTTTTGGCTGGCTCTGACCAGACAATTCTCACGCAAATTTTCTCATCAACTCAGCCATGACTTCTTCATGAGAGGTTGTGCGTCCTTCCTCATAGGCAGTGATGCCCTGCTGAATTTTTTCCATCACATACAAACTGTAAATAATATCAGTCAGCTTGATGTTATCCGGTAGTTGTTGAATGGTTTGCATGGCCTCCTGTTTGACGTTTTGTGTATGCATGAGCATTCTCCGAGCAGTTTTGTGTGAAATAGGGTGCATTGACGGCTACATAATAACGCCTCTCGCTGCGATAATTGTAAGCACCATTATTGGCAGATGCTTCTTCTCACAGGCACATGAGCCGCTTGCCTCCTATTACCCTCAACGCAGGTCTGTGCCACACTAAGCATTCTATTTAATCAACGGATTGCCATGTCCACCACTCTGGCCGGATTACTCGCTTGTTTTTGCTACACCTGCTTGGCGGGATGGCAGTGGCGCGACTGGCGTTTAACCACACAGCCGCAACTCTACATCGCCGTGTTAATTGCCGCTCTGTGCTTGCACGGCTTTAGCGTCTACACACTCATCGACACCGCTGCCGGTTTTAATTTTGCTTTTTTTCATGTGTCGTCGCTGATCTTCTGGGTTATCTGCATCACGGTGGCGCTGAGCAGTATTCACTTGCCGCTGCGCGGGCTATTGCCGCCGCTGTTTATGATGACGGTCATCAGCGTGCTGTGCTCAATTTTGCTTGAAAGCCCGTACACACCGCACGCACTCAGCTACCCAGTAGCCTTGCATATTTTGTTGTCCATACTCGCTTACAGCATTCTCACCATCGCCGCCATGCAAGCACTGGCACTCGCGCTGCAAGACCATTTACTCAAAACGCGACAACTACAAAAAGTGATGGCACAACTGCCGCCACTGCAAACCATGGAGTCGCTGCTATTTCAAATGCTGTGGGCAGGCACGGTGTTGTTGGCGCTCTCTATCGGCAGCGGCTTGTTGTTTTTGCATGACATTTTGGCGCAACACTTGGCGCACAAAATGTTTTTCTCGTTTGCCGCACTGTTGGTGTATTGCACTTTGCTGTGGGGCAGACACCAACACGGCTGGCGCGGCAAACAAGCGATACGCTGGACCGTGGGCGGTTTTCTGGCATTGATGATTGCCTATTTCGGCACCAAATTGGTGCTAGAGCTACTGCTGCACCAAGGATAGTTGCGCAACACCTGTCATTTCCTGACAATTCATCTCCCTGATTTCTATAAAGGCAACACCTTGGACGATATTTCCATCGGCCTGCTCATCACAGTCTTGGCCTGCCTCACCTTACTGGGTGCATTCTTCTCCGGCGCAGAAACCGGCATTGTTTCGCTGAACCGTTACAAACTGCGCCATCTGATTAAAAAAAATCATCGCGCCGCCAAACTGGTAGATTTTTTGCTATCGCGCCCTGATCGTTTTTTTGGCATCGTGCTGATCGGCAACAACCTCGCCAATGCCGCCACTGCTGCGATTGCGGCGATTGTTGTGCAACGTATTTACGGCAGCACGGGTGCGGCAATTGCTACGTTTGCTATGACACTCGTCACGATTATTTTTGCGGAAATTATCCCGAAAATGTTGGGCGCACTGTATCCAGAGCGCATCGCGTTTCCCGCCAGTTTCGTGCTGTATCCTCTGCTCAAAGTGCTGTACCCCTTGGTGTGGCTGACCAATATCGTCTCCAACAGTTTTTTGCGACTGTTCGGCATCACGCCGGAAAAAGCCAGCAATGACCAACTGAGCACCGATGAGCTGCGCACCGTGGTGCGCGAATCGGGGAAAATTATTTCACCGCGCTATCGCGGCATGTTGCTCAATATTCTCGATCTGGGTCAGATGACGGTGCAGGGCATTATGGTGCCGCGCGCGCAGGTGACGGGCATCGACATGAATCGCAGCGATGCCGAAATACTCGCCCTGCTGCGCAACACCGAGTACACGCGCGTGCCGGTTTACCAAGGTGAGATCAACAACATACTCGGCATTTTGCACATGCGCCGCATCGGCCGCCTGTATGACGA
>CAZHQZ010000041.1:0-11020 GCA_964534675.1 uncultured Pseudomonadales bacterium
GATCTGGATGAGAGTTTTTGCGGAGGCTGTGACATTGATGAAGAAGAAACCGATGAAGCGCCGCCAGCAGAAGAAATAGCCGTGCCGATGGCGCGCGGTGTGCGTAATGCCTCTCCCGTTTTTGATACAGCCACTCAACCTTTGGGGTTGGGTGAATCTGAAATTGTGAGCGAGCCGCGCATTTATGAAAGACCGGCGGATAAACCTGCTCCGCGTCGTGAGCCCACGGTACAAAAACCCAGCAAATCCGTCTTGGAAGCGCGCGAAGAACGTGAGCGCACACAACAAGCCGCAGCGGAGCCAAAAAATCAACAATTGCCTTTGGATGATTTAATTATTGTCGGTGTCATGGCGCGTGATCGCAGTGGTTTCAGCGGCGCTACGTTATTAGAACTTTTTTTAGAGCGCGGTTTGCGTTTTGGTCACTACGGGTTATTTCACTACTACACCGGTGAACAAACGGAAAAAGAATCGCTGTTTAGTGTGGCCAATATTCTCAACCCGGGTTCGTTTGACTACAACCAAATGGAGAATTTTCAAACACCTGGCATCACCATGTTTTTGTCGATGGGTGCGCTGCACGGCAATGCTATGGAAGTGTTTGATTTGATGTTGGAAACAGCGCGCGCCATTGCCAGCAGACTCAACGGTGAATTGCGCGACGATCAACGCAGTGTGTTGACCAATCAAACGATTGAACACAATCGCCAGCGCATTCGTCAGTTTGAAATGCACATCCGCCAACGCGCGCGTTGATAATGCCATCAACCCATGTCACCGCAACAACAATACCTCGCCTTAAAAGAACAGCTACACCATCACAATCACTGTTACTACGTTCTGGATAAACCAGAAGTTCCCGACGCAGAATACGACCGCTTGATGCAGCAATTACTGCATCTGGAAGCGGAGCATCCTGCTTGGGTGGCAGCAGATTCGCCCAGCCAGCGCGTCGGCGCTGCGCCCTTGTCACAGTTTGCCAGCGTGCAGCACGAAGTGCCGATGCTGTCACTGGACAATGCTTTTTCTGATGAAGATGTAGCGGCGTTTGATCGCCGTATTCACGAGCGCTTGAAAGCAACAGACGCGATTGCATATTGCTGTGAACCGAAATTAGACGGCTTGGCAGTTTCTCTGTTGTATCGTGAAGGCGTGTTTGTGCGCGGCGCAACGCGCGGTGATGGCAGTAGTGGCGAAGACATTACCAATAATTTGCGCACTATTGGCGCTATTCCACTGCGTTTGCAAGGGGAAAATATTCCATCGGTATTAGAAGCGCGTGGCGAAGTGTTTATGCCGCTAAATGGTTTTGAAAAAATGAATGCAGCGGCGTTGGCGGCGGGTGAAAAAATTTTTGTGAATCCGCGCAACGCAGCAGCAGGCAGTTTGCGCCAGTTGGATTCGCGCATTACCGCGCAGCGCCCCTTAAGTTTTTATGTGTACGGCATTGGCATCGTAGAAGGCGGTGAGTTGCCGGAGCAACATGCAGTAATTTTGGCGCGCTTGGGTGAGTGGGGGTTTCCCGTCAATCCAGAGTTGCAAGTGGTGATGGGGGTGGAAGGCTGCGTGGCCTACTACCAACAGTTGTCAAAAAAACGCGCGCATTTGAATTACGACATCGACGGTATTGTTTACAAAGTGAATGATATTGCGCTACAGAAAACCTTGGGTTTTGTCGCGCGCGCACCGCGTTGGGCTACAGCGAGAAAGTTTCCTGCGCAAGAAGAAATGACATGCGTGTTGAGCGTAGATTTTCAAGTGGGACGCACAGGTGCGATTACACCCGTGGCGCGTTTGGAACCAGTATTTGTCGGCGGTGTGACGGTGAGCAATGCCACCTTGCATAACATGGATGAAGTGGCGCGTTTAGATTTGTGTGTGGGCGATACCGTGGTGGTGCGTCGTGCCGGTGATGTGATTCCGCAAATTGTGCAAGTGTTGCATCAGCGGCGGCCGCAAAACGCGCAGGCGGTTCACTTGCCGACGGTTTGCCCGGTGTGTGCCTCGCCCGTGGAAAAATCCGAGAGCGAAGCGGTGGCGCGTTGCAGTGGCGGTTTGATTTGCGCGGCGCAGCGTAAAGAAGCGATCAAACATTTTGCTCAGCGTCGTGCGATGGATATTGATGGTTTGGGTGATAAGTTAGTTGAACAACTTGTTGACAGTGATCTCGTACAGTCACCGGCAGATATTTATGCCTTGACTATTCCTGTGCTCGCCAATTTGGAGCGCATGGGTGAAAAATCTGCCATCAATTTGTGTGAGGCAATCGTCACCTCAAAAGCTACAACGCTGCCACGATTTTTATATGCCTTGGGGATACGCGAAGTGGGTGAAGCCACGGCGCAAACCCTGGCTCGCTACTTCGGTACTTTGGAGACATTGGCAGCGGCTGATCTCGCGCAGTTGCAACAAGTGCCGGATGTCGGTCCCGTGGTGGCACATTACATCGCCGAGTTTTTTGCCGATGCACGCAATATCGCTGTGGTGGATGCTCTGCGCAATGCCGGTGTGCATTGGTCAGATATGCCGGCTAGCACAGCGATGGCCGCCGCACCCTTGGCAGGTAAGACTTTTGTGTTGACAGGTACGCTGACCAGTTTGGATCGCAACGCCGCCAAAGACCGCTTGCAGGCGCTGGGCGCAAAGGTGGCGGGGTCTGTGTCGGCTAAAACCGATGCGGTGATAGCGGGCGCTGATGCCGGTTCCAAACTCACAAAAGCCGAGCAACTCGGTGTGCCGGTGTGGGATGAAGCGCAGTTACTGGCGCTGTTAGCAGAGCATGCTGCGCCGTAGAGCGTCACGGGTTCGCGGCTTTTTTGCTATGCTGACCGCCGTTTTCCGATTGACCTTTTCTCACTCCACTGGCGGATACCGCGTTGCTCTCTAAAATTCTTGCAAAACTTCCCTTTCGTTCGTCGGCTCCCGTTGCTGCACAGAAACAGACAACACATGCGAACGGTGAAACATCTAACGCCAAACAAGCCACGCAAAAACGCAGAAATCGCGGCGGGCGCAATCACAATAAACAACAGCATGAAAAAACTGTTGCGCCAGCAGTGTCATCGTGGCGTGTGGAAGAGTTTGTTGTTGAAGCAGTGGAAGGCAAAACACGTTTCCACGATTTTGATTTGCCCGCTGTCTTGATGCACGCCATTGCCGATCAAGGTTTTAGTTACTGCTCGCCCATTCAAGCGCAATCGCTGCCGTACACTTTGCGCGGTGGTGATGTGGTGGGCAAAGCGCAAACCGGCACAGGAAAAACAGCGGCGTTTTTGATTTCTGTAATTCACGATTTGTTAAAAAATACTTTGGATCACGAGCGTTATGCTGGCGAGGCGCGCGCCATTATTTTGGCGCCAACGCGAGAGCTGGCGATACAAATTGGCAAAGACGCTGAGGCATTGTGCAAATACTGCGATTTGTCAGTGCAGGTGTTGGTGGGCGGAATGGATTACCAAAAACAAAAAAATCACTTGCACGCGAAATTGGTGGATATTTTGGTGGCAACGCCAGGCCGTTTGATTGATTTTATGGAAAGCCGCGACGTGCATCTAGACGAAGTGGAATGTTTGGTGATTGATGAAGCTGATCGCATGTTGGACATGGGCTTTATCCCGCAAGTCAAACGCATTGTGCGTGCCACACCACCTAAAGAAAATCGTCAAACTTTATTGTTCAGCGCCACCTTTAACCAAGATGTGCTGAATTTAGCGAAGCAGTGGACTTGCGACCCTATTCATATCGAAATACAGCCGGAACGCGCTGCTACGGATAATGTAGAGCAGCGCGTGTACATGATGAGCAGTGATGAAAAATTCACTGTGCTGATGAATTTGTTGCAGGGCGAAGATGTGCAGAGCTTGATCGTGTTTGCCAATCGCCGTGATATTTGCCGTGACTTATTTGAAAAACTGCGCGCTTGCGATGTGTCTTGCGGTATTTTGAGCGGCGAAGTGGATCAAGATAAACGGATACGCACTTTGGAGCGTTTTCGCAGCGGACAGACGCAAGTGTTGGTGGCCACCGACGTGGCTGGCAGAGGGATACATGTGGATGGCATCAGCCATGTCATCAATTTCACCTTGCCAGAAGTGGCGGACGATTATGTGCATCGCATTGGGCGCACAGGGCGCGCTGGCGCAAAAGGTATTTCGATCAGTTTTGCCAGTGAAGACGATAGCTTTTTATTGCCGGCAATTGAGCAGTTGTTGGGGCAAAAGTTGTTGTGTGAAATGGCGCCCGTTGAATTGATGAAAAAACTGCCGGCAGACATGATGCAGCGCGCGGAAAAAGCTGAGAGAGACAGTCGCCGCGAACGCCGTGCGGCTTCTGGCAATAAAGGTGGTGGTGCGCGCTCCTTATCACACAGACCGCGCCGTTAAGCATCACAAAAAATATTTTTTACCCGCGTGTAGCAAGGGCTTTTCAATATAGCGATAGCACAAGATGCCTGCCGCTAGTGTCGCCAAAAACAAGCTCGGCCAAAACAAAAAGTGATTGACGAGCGTGTCTTCCATGCCTTGTAACTCCCGCCATTTTCTACCGATGGATAGAAAAATAATGTGGGTGAGGTAGAGCGAATACGAAGCATCGCCGATTGTTTGCAGTAGGGGATGTAATATTTTTCCCTGATATTCCATAGACACCAGCCCTGCCAACAGCAGCGCGCAGGGCAATAGAAAATACAGCACGCGATCATCGGCGATAGGAAATTCATAGCCGTGACCTGCAATCCACAACAACCAAAAGAGCATAAACAGTGCGCAGCCCAGCAGTAAAAAAATGCGCGGGTTGGCCAGTGTGCGTTGTGGCGTTAAAAGCATGGCCAGCAGACAGCCCGTGGTGAATTCCAGCGTTAGCGGGTTGCACAACAGATAACTGATGGGCTGGTACTGTGAGGGCTTGAGTATGCTCCAGAAAATCAGTGTCACGGCAGACCACGCCAGCAGCAGCCAGCCGTGTGTGCGCTGCGGCAATAGCAATAGCAAAGTGAACACACAGTAAAAATACACTTCGTGGATTAAGGTCCAACTGATAGTCAGCGGCGGCAAATTCACTTGCGGAAACAGCAGCGCAGATTTCAGCAAATAGATAGGGAGATCAGGGATGTAGCGCACGGCATCTGGATTCAAACGCAGATTGGTGAGCAAATCGCGGCTGCTGAAAAATAATAGATAAGCGATAGGCAGGCTGACGACCCAATACATGGGATAAATACGCAGCAAGCGGCGTTTCAGAAATTGCTGTGCAGTGGTGAAGCCGGTTGGTGCGCTGCGTGTAATCGCCATCATCAAAAAGCCGCTGATGAGAAAGAAAATATCCACGCCCACAGCGCCAAACTGCAAGGCTTCCGGCAGTGCGTATGTGGTGCTGGATTTTATTTGCACGCCGGTGAGGTGAAAGAAAATCACCAGCAGCACGGCAATGCCGCGCAGTGCTTGAATGTTGCTGAAATGGCGGTTCATTGTTTTTGCAGGGTGGTAAGTATCTGGCTTAAGTCGTTAATGGTGATGGGTTTGTGCAATACATGAATGCTTGGTGGTAAATCCAGCTCATTGGTGCTGGCGCGGTCGTGTGCAGTCATGATAACGATAGGAATAGGTGGCAGTTGCATCTTTTTTTCGTGATCGCGTATTAACAAAGTGGCAGCGCTCGCATTGCAGATGGGCATGTTCCAGTCTAAAAGAATGGCGGCGATATTGTCATGGTTCTTGATGTAGTCCTCAACCAGCGGCTTGCCATTGGGGTAGATGCGGAAAGTTTTTTCTAATTTTTCTAACTGAGAGGCGACCACCAGTTGCAGCGTTTCATCGTCTTCTGCCACCAAAATGCTGCCATTGATTGTAGTCTGCCGGGTGGTTTCTGCGGCTGCCGGTGGCGCAGTATTGGCAATGAGTGGGTGATCGGTGTTGGTGAGTGGGCGACAGGGAATGTGGCACCAAAAAGCTGTGCCGTGCAGCGGATTGGATTCAAAGTCCATGTCGCCACCCAGTAAGCGACACAGCTTTTTGCCGAGTGACAGGCTGATGCCCATGCCGCGCTGTGCGCGTGTGGTGGAGTGATCGGGCAGTTCAAAAATCTCAAAAATTTCGGGTTTGTGTTCTTCGGCAATGCCGTCGCCGGTGTCAATCACGTCGAAGCGAATGGCGTATAAACCTTTGTGCTGTTCAGGCTCTACTTTCAGCAGAATATGCCCTTGGCTCATGTTGTTGATTGAGTATTCGAGTACGCAGTCCAATATTTTTTTTGTGATATTTTGTTCGCCTTCAATCAATAGTGGCGTGTTGTTTTCGATTTGATAGTTTAAAGAAATATCTTTTTTGCCAAAAAATTTGGTGTGACTTTGCACAATGTCTTCAACCAGTAGCCGCACATTGAAAACTGTGTTGTGCGTTTTCCATTTGCCAGAATCTACGCGCGCGTGATCCAGCAGCATGTTGATGGAGGAGAGCAATAACTCGGCGGAATCGTGAATGCCTTCCACTAACTGTTGGTTTTCTTTGTAGGCAGGGTTTTTGCGCGCAATTTCGGATAGCCCGATGATGCCGGCAAGCGGCGTTCTCAGTTCGTGTGAAACGTGGGTGAGAAAGTTTTTCTTGGCCTCGGATTCTGCTTTAGCTTGCAAAACAGTATTGATAGATTGATTGCGCTGTTGTGTGATCCATTCAATTTTTCTGCCGATGGCATAACCAAATAGCAACAACTGTGCGGCTGTGCCTACCAAGGGTAGGGCGCGTGTAATTTGTGATGATGGCAGCACGCCGGCGTACATTAGAAAAATAATCACACCTGCAACAACGGGAGCGAGCAAGGCAATGAGATAAAACTTGGCGGGCGCGTAACCCTGTCGAATTTTAATGGCGCTAATAATGATTAAAGACGGCAGTGTAATCACCACCGTAGGCAGGGCGTACACTGCAAAAAAAATGGGGTCGTTTTGCAAAAACGGCGTGGGCAAGGCGACTACTAATGTGTACCAAAAGAGGATGCGCAGCCACAGGTCGGCGCGCGGTGTGCTGTCTTTGGTAGCCAGATAATTTCTGGCTAAACCAATGCCGCATATGGTGCTGATAATGGCAAACACACCTGAGCTGATGTTGTTCCAGTACAAGGCATCGGGCCAAAGCAAGTGCAACATGCCCATGTCATTGAGTTGTAGCAAGGTCACCATGCTGGTGGAACCAAATAAAAACAAATAGGTTTTTTCTTTGGTGGCCAAACCGATCAATAAGGAATACAGCACCAGTGACAAAATAAAACCAACCAGCACGCCAGTCACCGATTGTTGCAGCGTCACAATGTTAAAAATACGGCCGCTGTCTTGTATGAGTAAGCGGCTGTTGTAGGCAAAGATAGAGCCGATATTGAGGTTAAACGTTTGGCTGCTGTTGGCGGGGATGTTGAGATCAAAAATAATTTCAGCGCCCAATTTTTCCCATATTTTTAGTGGGTACTCCATGCCGCTGACACCCATTAAGGTGTGAGTGCTGCCGGTGACGTTAATCAGTTCAACGTGCCTTACGCGCGGATTTTCTAAATAAATACTGATGTTTTTGGTAGACGCGGTTTTGTTGATTAAATTGAGACACAGGCTGCCTTGATGGGCGTAAGCCGTGTCGGTAGCTTCCAGTAGCGGCGCTACAGTTTGTTCTTGTGTTTTGATGTGTGTGCTGATGTTGGTGTCATCGGTAACGTAAACGGTTTTGCAGTCATCGCCAGCGGCCATCACGCGCACAGACACGCTGAGCAGCACTAAAAAAACCAGTTTTCTGATGAGCTGGAGCGTGATCTGGCAACCACTCATACCAGACTCCTTCTGTGACTTTCGATGTGTTGGATAAGAATTTCTGCGCTAACCGGTTTGGTGAGATACAAATCCATGCTAGATTGTTTGCTGCGCAGGCGATACTCCGGCTCGGCGTGCGCAGAGAGCGCGATGATGAGTGCAGGCGTTAAGCGTTGTGCTTTTTCATACTGGCGTATGAGTTGAGTGGATTCGAAGCCGTCCATCACCGGCATTTCGCAATCCATGATAACCACGCTGAAACTGGAATCTGCCTGATGGTGTTGCACAAAAGTTTCAAAAGCCTGCTTGCCATTGCAACTGGTAACGGGTGACAGACCGATGGATTTGATAATTTCTTCAATAATGAGTTGGTTGGTAGGGATGTCTTCCGCAATCAGAATGGCAGTGTGGTGGTCATCCATTTTTTCGGTGTATTTGTGGATGAGGCTGTCTTTTCGGATGATAGCTTCGGCAATGTTTAGCGAGAAGGTTTCAACGGATGGCTTTCTTACAATAATTTCATAGCCATCTTTGCGCTCAACTTTCTTGGCGGCATTGGTAATCTCGTCGTAATCTTCATAAACGAGCAGCGGGATTTCTGCGGCCAGTATGGTGTTGATAATACTGTCGCTGGCCAGCGTATTGTGAATTAGCGCCATATCAATCAGTGATTCGCCTGTGTATTTCGGGTGATCTGCTATCTCTTTGATAGCGTGGATAATTTGCTGTTCGTTGTTGGCAGTAACCAGTGTTTTAACCGCACCGGAAATTTTTCCGTAAACGCTGTCGATTAAATCGGTATCTTCATCGGCCAGCAGAATGTTAAGCCCTTCAAAAGCGCCGTGTGCTTTGCGCAAAACATTGTGGTGTGTGGTGACGTTGATGCTGAACCAGAATGTGCTGCCGATGCTGCTGTTGCGGCGGTAGCCGCAGTTGCCGCCCATCATATGACTGAGTTCACGCACGATGCTCAAGCCCACGCCAGAGCCTTTGGGATTGATGGCGGTGTGACCCGATTCAAAAATCTCGAACAGTTTTTTCTCATCGGCGGCGTTAATGCCCTGCCCGCTGTCGATCACTTCAAAGAGATACTGGTGTTCGTGCTCAACCGCAGTGGGTTTTTGGCTGACGTGCAGGCCCACTATGCCACTGCGAGTAAATTTGCAGGCGTTGCCGAGGAGATTGATGAGGATTTGTCTGAGTCGATTGGCATCGGCCGTGATGTCGCTGGTGACATCGTTATCCATTTGAAAATACAAGCGGATATTTTTGTCGTGCGCAGTGAGCAGAAAAATATCCACGCATTCTTGCAATAAGTTGTGTAAATCAAAGCGCGTGTTTTGCAGAGCTTTCTGATTTTTGGTAATGGATTTGATGTTCACCATGTCTTCAATCAAATGCTTCAAGGGCAGCGCCGTGTGGTAGATCATGCTGAATACGCGGCGGTCTTTGGGTAGATGCGATTTGTGCATCAAAATTTCTGCAGCACCCAAAATACCATTGAGGGGTGTGCGCAATTCGTGGTTGAGGTGTGAGAGCAGTTGGCTATGAACATCGCTAGTGATGCTGGCTTGGGTGGCGAGGCGTGCCTGCGTTTCATTTTCTATTTGTAAATGTTTGATGCCCAGCAAAATAGCGATAGCAAACAGGGAGGTGGACGTGGCCTCTATACTTTGTACGAGAATTAAAAAGTTTCCTGAGAATTGTGTGATGCCCACTGCTGTGAATAGCGTGGCGAGAAAATTAAAAAATGGCAGCGTGGTTCCTATGCACAGCAGCGCTACCCCTAGGCGAGACTGATGCCTCTCTGTCAAACATAGATAGAAAAAATAAGAAAGCGCTAAGAATGTAGTGACTCCGTAAACGGGCACCAGAAAAATAGTGGGAACTTTTAGTAAGAATCCAACACAAACCCCAGCTACAGCAGCAATATAAAGTTTCAACGCCAATAATGCTGGCTTGGAGATTTTATCGGCGAATATGTAGTAGGCAATAAAACAGGCAAGGCTGGCACCATCCAAGAGCGGCATCACTATGGAGAGGTTAGTCAGCCAAGTGTTGGGCAACTTGCCGACAAAAGTATGAAAAAAATCCTGATGAATAAAAAACGTGGCGGTTAGGCAGGTGCCAAAAATATAGTAGGCAAAATAAGCCTTCTGTTTGGTGTGAAAGGCAATCAAGAGGGAGTAGAGCGCCAAGCCGCACAACAAGCCGTCTAGCAAGCCAAAATAAATGCGCTCGCGGTATTGCTGCGCAGTGAATGCATACTGTGTGCGCAGCGATAGCGTGTAAAAAAAAGAGTGGAAGCCTGTGGTTTCAATTAGCAGTGTGGCAGATTGCTGCGGAGCTAGCGTCACTAATTGCAGATTTTTGTTGTACGGTTTGCTGGTGTTTGCTTTGCAGGAGTGTGCATCATTGGGTTCTAAACACAGATAACTGTTCATGGTATCTGTGAGTGGGTTGCTGTCGCGCAATACCAAGGTTTTTGCTTCATCTTCATCGTTTTGGATAGCAATGCGATACCAAATAGCGTGCCGTGGGTGTAACACCATCGCAGCGGTTTTTTCGGTGAGTGCAGCCCAGTGTGCATTGGGCATTTGCATCACATCAGCGAGCGTGGGTGTTTGCACGCCTGGATCATAAAACGTGGTGTAAGAAGCGAGAGGAAACTCGCCAGCCGTACCGCTGCTGAGTAACAACACATTGTTTGCTAATGCGGTTGGGCTAGCTGCGATACTCAGTAAGGCAAAACTCAACAACAGCAAGCGATACAGCCATGCCTGTACAACGGGTGCTTTATGTTTTGGGTGCGGTTCTACGGATGTAATCATCAATAGCCGCCGACAGATTTTTGCGCACGGTTTGGTATGACTCTTTATCGACACTGTTGTGCCATTCATGAGGGTCCAGTTCATGGTCGTAGAGCTCTTCGGTTCCGTCTGCGTAGCGTATCAGGCGATAGCGTTCATCGACTACCGCCACATGATCTTTGTTGTGCATTTGCCACACCGTAAATGCCTTGTGAGGCCAGGGCGCGTTGGCATCGCGCAGCAGCGGGCTGAGGCTGTCGCCGTCCACCGCGTAGGGCAGCGCTTGGTGCGTGAGGTCTGCCAGTGTGGGGTAAATATCCAGCAGGCTGACGGGCGCGTGGCAGCGTTTGCCAGCGGCGATGCCAGGGCCGCTAAAAATCAGCGGAATATGCGTGGCTTCCTGCCACAGCGTGAGTTTGCGCCA
>CAZHQZ010000042.1:0-3294 GCA_964534675.1 uncultured Pseudomonadales bacterium
ACGCGACCAGAAATGGTTGTGGTTGGCAGTGCTTTTTTTGTCATCGCCGCACTGCTATTGCGACGACCTGTGCTGCTGTTTTTTCTCACAGCGTTTATTGCACTGACGCTATGGCGCTACAGTTATTTTGGTCTGTGGTTTCCCAATCCCGTCTACGCCAAAAGCGGCGCACCCGATATACAACAACTGCAACGTGGCATCGACTATTTTCTGCGCTTGTTTCGCCACCCCTTATCCTTTGTCGGCATCACCATTACCTTGCTGTTGTTATGTACAAGCTGCGTTAAACATTTCCAGCAGCGCAAAAAAAATACTCTGCCATTTTTGTGTAGCGTGTGGGTATTGCTCTACGGCGTCTTTGTGGTCACCAGCGGTGGCGATTGGATGAAAGAGGGACGCTTCTGGGTGCCACTCATTGCCCCACTGTGGCTTGTCATCTGCACAGCATTTCCAACGGAAAAAGCCTCACAGTTAATCCGTTATGGCTTACCGATATTACTCATTGCCTACACACCATTTTTTGTTGACCGCTACAGCTTAGGCACACCACTTTGGCAACACGCCGCACAAAAAAAAATTGCCGGTGATGATGCTTCTTTTTTTGAAATGGCCAACCGCGAACATTTGCGCGACTGGCTGGCGTTGCGCGCCACACAACAGCAGATACGCGAGATCAATCCATCACCAAACCAACCCTTGGTGCTGATGAGCAAGCAGATGGGCATGGTGAACTATCATTTATTTACTGAATTTGGCAGCCGCTTGCGCGTTTGGGATATGGCAGGCTTGGTGGACAACACCCTGCGTCACTGCGCAGTGATGGCACAAGACGGCTTTGACAAACAAGGCCTACGCATCAACTACCGCAAGTTTTTTGAGCGCCTGCCACAAGCAGAGCGCGAGTGCGGGCTGCGCGCACCCGATATTATTTATGACATCTACGGCTGGGGTGAAACTACACCCCTACCTGATTTTCTGCGCACACAGGGCTACACCATTGTGTTTAATCAAACAGGGCGTGTGAATATGAAGCCTGGCATCGACATCACTGCACAAGAAACCGTCGCCGTGCGCACGGCATTACTGCAAAACAAAGACACGCCGACCATCGCGGTCAACTTCAATCAAGCACTGGCTCAGGGCGTTACAGCTCGCCCCTAGCCTTCATTACCAAGCGCACTAATTGCGCGAGTGAGCGCGCTTTCATTTTATCCATCACATTGGCGCGATGAATTTCTACCGTGCGCTGCGATACATTCAAATCAATAGCCACGACTTTATTCGCCTTCCCATCCACCACTTGCTCCATCACTTCGCGCTCACGCTCCGTCAGTGAATCAATGCGCTTCAGAATCTCTGCTTTTTGTAATTTTTCAACGCGTGCACTGACATCTTCTTCCAACACCTCACGAATGCGGTCGATCAATTCCTGATCGCGAAACGGTTTTTGCACAAAATCTGCCGCGCCCGCTTTAATGGCTTTCACCGCCATTGGCACATCGCCGTGACCGGTGATAAAAATAATCGGCAGCATAGAATCCATCTGATTCAACTTATCCTGCAACTCCAAGCCGCTCATGCCCGGCATGCGAATATCCAACACCAAACAACCAGCGCGCGCTGCGTTGTATTGCTTCAAAAAATCTTGCGCGGATGCAAAGCTCTCGACTCTCAACCCTACTGATTTAAGAAGAAACGCCAATGACTCGCGCACAGCATCGTCATCATCAACCACAAAAACAACGGCCTCGGGTGATACGGATAGTGTTGCCATAATGCATGACTCCTTTGCTGAAAAAGTTTTGATTACTGTATGTTTTGTGCCGTTAATAATACCGTGAATGTAGCACCTATGCCGTTGGCATTATTACTCGCTGAGAGCGAGCCACCATGCGCGTTCACAATCGATTCGCTGATAGAAAGCCCCATCCCCATACCAGCAACTTTCGTGGTAAAAAAAGGATCAAATACTTTCTGCAAAGCATCTTCACTCAAACCGGGACCAGCATCAACCACACGAATGCTCACCTGCCCCTGCCCCTCGCGCTGCGTATACACATCAACGCGCGCCAAATCTCGCGGCGTTTCATCCATAGCCTCCAAGGCATTGCGAATTAAATTGAGGATTACCTGTTGAATCTGCACGGTATCGACACGCACGTCTGGCATAGCATCCGCCAAATGCAAATGCACGGGAATACCGTGTCGGTGTGCATCCACCTCTGCCAACTGCACCACCTCTGACACCAGCTCATTGGTGTTGATGGATTCCAATTCTGATGCGCTTTTTTTGATAAAACTGCGCAAGCGACGAATTACCTCACCGGCGCGCACTGCTTGCGTAGCTATTTTTTCCAGCGGCTCGCGCAATGTTTGCGCATCTGTTTGACCATTATCTAACAACCGAACTGAACCCTGCGCATAGGCAGAAATTGCCGTGAGCGGCTGATTAATTTCATGCGCGATGCCGGCCGCCATTTCCCCCATCGTAGAGAGTCGCGCCATATGCGCCAAATGTTCACGCGCATCCGCTACTTCTTTTTCTTTTCTGCGCAGCTCCAACTCGGCCAAACGACGATCGGTAATATCCAGCAGCGTAGTCAGTATTACGTTTCTGTTGCCGATGCGCACCGCTTTCAACATCACATCGAGATCAATTTCTGTATTGTCTTTACGCAAGCTACGCCAAATAAAATACTGCGGCTTGCCCTGTTTCGCCAACTCAAAACGGTTTTGCGTTACATCGGATTCTCTATACTCTTCTGAACGATGAACCGGCGCAAAATCTGCAATACGTCTACCGATAATTTCACTTTTGTCGTAACCCAATAAACGTACAACTTGATCGTTGCACTCTTCGATATGATCGCTAATCACCATCACGCCTTCATTGGCATTATCAAACAGCAAGCGATATTTGGATTCATTTTCTTCCAAAGTATCCAATAAAGGTCGCGTAACTTTATTGAGCAACAAAATTCCCACAATGATGATACACAGCGTCGCCAATGCTGCGTACATGGCAATATGAATAAATGGCTGCCGCACTTCGGCCGCATCAATTTTAACAACCACGCCCAAATTCATATTTTCTACCGGCACAAAAGCCGCCAGTACATCCATATTGCGATAGTCTTTTGTATACATCACACCTGCGTGACCATCCAACGCCAGCCGCATCGCTTGCACGCGCGAGTCATCATCGCGCATTACCTGTGGCGCACTCGCTGAAAAACGAAATGGCGACACAAAATGAATATCGCCACCCACACGATAAGCAAACATCATTTCGCC
>CAZHQZ010000042.1:3394-10442 GCA_964534675.1 uncultured Pseudomonadales bacterium
CTGTTGCGGTTATGAATGCGCATCACACATCAACGACTGACTTTTTCTTCCCCAATTTACCCACTACCACCACAAAAAATACTGGCACAAAAAAGATCACTAAAAATGTTGATGCCAGCAAACCGCCAGACACACCTATACCAATCGCGCTTCTACTTGCCGCACCCGCCCCACTCGACAGCGCCAGCGGCATTACACCAAAGAAAAACGCCATGGACGTCATGATAATGGGGCGCAAACGCAACTGCGCCGCCTCCAAAACCGCATCCATCAATGACACACCGCGCGCGTATTGGTCGCGTGCAAACTCGACAATCAAAATAGCATTTTTTGATGCTAAACCTACGGTTGTCAGCAAGCCCACCTGAAAATACACATCATTCGACAAACCAAATAATTTTGCTGCCAACAACGCACCCAAAACACCCAGCGGCACCACCAAGATAACAGAGAGAGGAATTAACCAACTTTCATACAGCGCCGCCAAGCATAAAAACACCACAAGAATAGACACTGAATACAACAGCGGCGCTTGTTTTCCTGCTTGCTTTTCTTCGCGCGACATACCCGTCCACTCAAAACCAAAACCGCCAGGCAATTGCGCCACTAAATCTTCCATCACGCGCATGGCATCGCCAGAACTTTTTCCCACAGCCGCCGTGCCTTGTATTTGTACAGAAGGCACGCCGTTATGTCGCTCCAGTTTTGGCGAGCCGTAAGCCCAATGCCCGCTGGCAAACGCTGAAAATGGCACCATAGCGCCTGCGCGATTGCGCACATACCACTTACCCAAATCCTCTGGCTGCATACGCGCAGCGGCATCTCCCATGACATATACGCGTTTCACACGACCGCGATCAATAAAATCATTCACATAAGAAGATCCAAACGCTGCTGTCATCGTGCTGTACACGTCTGTTAAATCTAAACCCAACACGCTGGCGCGCTCTTGATTGATATCTAACTGATACACGGGCGTATCATCTAATCCGTTTGCGCGCACGCGCATCACATCATCGGTTTTTTTCGCGGCCATACTCAGCAATTGATTGCGCGCCTCCATCAAAGCCAAATGCCCTTGTCCGCCGCGATCCTGCAACTGCATATCAAAACCCGTTGAATTGCCCAACTCCTGTACGGGGGCAGGATTTATTGCAATCACATTTGCCTCGCGTATGGTGCGAAAAAATTGTGATGCACGCTGAATCACGGCTTGCACCGATTTATCTTTGCCTTTGCGCTCACTCCACGGCTTCAACTGCGTAAACATTTGCCCCATATTTTGTCCAGAGCCAGCCCAACTAAATCCACCCACATAAAACATCGCCTGCACGGTGTCTTTTTCATGCTCCATGTAGTAATCACGCACTTTGTCTAAAACCGCCATGGTTTGCTCACGCGAAGAACCCACAGGCAATGAAACAACGTTGGCAAAAAAACCTTGGTCTTCGTCAGGCAAAAACGAAGTGGGCAAATGCATAAACAAATAAATGACTATCGCAATAATAGAACCGTAGGCTGCAAATACGAATTTAGGACGAAAAAGTAATTTTGCAACAATGCCTTGATAGCCATTAGACGACGCCTGAAAATTTCTGTTAAACCAGCCGTAAAACCCGCGCTTATTTTCTTCATCATGAGAAATGGGTCGCAACAAAGTAGCACACAGCGCAGGTGTAAGAACGAGCGCCGTCAACACTGAAAGCACCATCGCCGCCACCATCGTCAAAGTAAATTGTCGATAAATAGCGCCGCTAGAGCCACTGAGAAATGCCATAGGAATAAAAACCGCCACCAACACCAAACCGATGCCAACCAAGGCGCTGGAAATTTGCGTCATCGCTTTGCGCGTGGCCTCTAAGGGTGACAGTTTTTCTTCATTCATGATGCGCTCGACGTTTTCCACCACCACAATTGCATCATCCACCAGCAAACCCATTGCCAGCACCAAGCCAAACATGGTCAATAAGTTAATAGAAAAGCTGGCCGCATCCATGACTGCAAACGTGCCCAACACCACCACGGGAATAGCAATAGTTGGCACCAAAGTGGCGCGCCAATTTTGCAAAAAAACAAAAATCACAATAAACACCAACACCATAGCTTCAAACAGCGTTTTCACCACTTCCTCAATAGAAATCTTGACGAAGGGAATCATGTTGTAGGGGTAATTAATTTCGATGCCTTTAGGGAAATACGGAGACAGCTCGGCAATTTTCTTCTCTATGCCTTCCGCCGTTTCCAAAGCATTCGCGCCGGGCGCGGCAGTAATCGCCAATGCGGCTGAAGGAGAATAGTTATAAGTACCAATAAAATTGTAGTTGTCTGAACCGCGCTCAACGCGCGCCACGTCTTTCAGGCGCACTTGCGAGCCGTCCGCATTAACGCGCAACAAAATATTGCCAAACTGTTCTGCAGTTTGCAGCCTGCTCTGCGCCATGATGGTGACATTCAAACGCTGCGCGTCCACATTGGGCATGCCACCCAACTGTCCTGCTGCCACTTGCACGTTTTGCGCCTTGATCGCTTGAATAACATCCACTGGCGTGAGCTGCAATGCCTGCAATTTTTCTGGCTGCATCCAAATACGCATGGCGTACTGCGTGCCGAGCAACTGCACCATACCAACGCCATTCACACGCGAAATTGGATCTTGCAAAGTTGATGCAATAAAATCACCCAAATCCATACTCTGCATGCTGCCGTCAGCCGACGACACAGTCATTACCATTAAAAAACTCTTGCCAGCTTTTGCTACTTGCAAACCTTGCTGTTGCACTTCTGGTGGCAACATACGCATCGCCAACTGCAATTTATTTTGCACTTGCACTTGCGCCACATCAGGATCTGTTCCTTGTGAAAAAGTCAGCGTAATGCTGGCGCGACCGGAGTCGCTACTATTGGAAGAAATATATTCCAAATGATCGATGCCATTCATCTGCTGTTCGATCACTTGCGTCACGCTGTCTTCTAAGGTTTTAGCAGAAGCACCAGGATAATTTGCAGAAATAGATACCGATGGCGGTGCCAAACGCGGGTAAACGGCAATCGGCAACTGCGTCAGCGCTAACACACCCGCCAACATCACAACAATTGCCAACACCCAAGCAAAAACTGGTCGATTAATAAAAAACTGGCTCATATACAGCTCTCAGCTTTGCAATGTTGTTTACTTACCTGCCACAGCTGGCGAACCTGCTGGTAGTGCAACTTTCACCACGACACCCGGTTTGATTTTTTGTAGCCCCTCGGTGATAACGCGGTCTCCCGCCTGAATACCTTTGGTTACCAGCCATTGATTGCCAACTGAACGATTCGTTTGCAACACGCGCTGCTCCACTACATTCTCCGCATTCACAATCAGCGCCGTTGCCTGCCCTATTGTGTTGTACGTCACGGCTTGTTGCGGCACCAGTAACCCCTGCTGATCTACCCCCACTTCCAACTGTGCATGCACAAACATGCCAGGCAACAACAAATGTTTTGCATTGGAAAAAATAGCGCGCAACGTGACTGAACCCGTGCTCTCATCCACACTAATATCTGAAAACTGCAAGCAACCCGACTCAGAATACGCAGAACCATCCTCCAATTTTAGCGAAACCGAAGCGCTATCTTTATCTACTTTTTTCATCACGCCATTTTCAAAGTCTTGGCGCAAACGCAATACTTCTGCATTGGACTGCGCTACATCCACATAAACAGAATCTAATTGCTGCACAGTAGCCAACAACGTGGCATCGCTTTGCCGCACATACGCACCCTCTGTCACTTGTGACTTCCCGATGCGCCCATCAATAGGTGAACGCACATCGGTGTAGCTCAAGCGTATACGCGCGGCATCCAGCACAGCCGCTGCGGCATCAACATCTGCCTTTGCCTGTTTTTGTGCTGCGCTAATATCGTCAAAATCTTGCTGACTGATGGCGTGTTTTTTTAATAACTCACGCGAACGAGTAGCTTGCAATGCACGCGTGATTGCATTGGCTTTTGCACGCGCCAATGCCGCATTGGCACTATTCACTTCCGCTTGATAAGGCGCAGGGTCAATTAAATAAAGTCTCTGCCCTGCTTTAACATCCGCGCCTTCTGTAAATTCGCGTTTGAGCACCACACCATCCACGCGTGCGCGCACTTGCGCCACACGCAACGGTGCAACGCGCCCCGGCAAATCATTTACGATGCGGACAACTTGCGGTTGTATTACGGCGACAGACACTTCAGGCGTTGCCGCTGGCGGGGCAACGGGAGCTTTGCTACAAGCTGCCAATCCACTGATTAACAAAAGGCTTCCTGCCAACTTCAAAAACAAATGACGCGCAATTGCTGTCATGGCACAACCTCTGATTTCGGAGACATCGCCCTTATTGTCTTACTAAATGAGCGTCTCGTAACTAATGAAATCCCGTAAATCCATCTGTTACCAAGTTTTGTATCCGCAATGCCCCAAAAAAACTGTGGTACCCTCACGCGCAAGCCCTAACCACCAAGGGAAGTGAAGCCCTGTATGAAAGCCATCCCCATCGCCAATTATCCGCAAGATATGGCCAATGCCTTTATCAATGGCATCGCCTTCGTCAACGAAGTGCGCACCGTGGATAAACATCAGCTTGACGTGCTGATGAAAAACGCTTGTTTTATGGAGTTTGATAGCGGAGAAATTTTATTGACCGCTGGCAAAGCCGGTCGGCGCTATTCTTTTCTGCTCAAAGGCCAGTTATCTGTATACCCTGATGATGACACCAATGCACCCGCCATCAATCAAATTACGCCGGGGCAAAACTTTGGCGGGTTGTCCATCATTTGCAAAACACGCCGCACCGCGACGATTGCCGTCAGCCCAAACTGCAAAAGCGCGCTAATTTTATCGCTGGATTTGACAGGACTCGGCGAGCTAAACGATTTCAGTATTTACACACTGCAAACCAAACTTGCACTCTACCGCGCTATCGTTAATAACACGCGCTGGCAACTGGAGCTGTACAAAATGGATTACCCCACGCATCCGCTCACGCTGCGAGGCAAAGCTATTGAAGTGTACATTGGCGCGCGCAACACAGAACAGGAATTAGTGAGCCTTGATCGGCAAGCACACCAATTGGTTGAAATGATTATGGAGTGGAATCAGGCACTATTGACACAAGAAACAATCAATGAAGCTGGTGGCACTTGGCTCTAATTTTCTTCAACCGAAGGGCATAAAAAACCCGACTCCCGTCGGGTTTTTTATTTCAACAAAACACAAAAACTTACAGGGCTTTTTCCAGCTCTGGCAGCGCAGTAAACAAATCTGCCACCAAGCCGTAATCCGCCACTTGAAAGATAGGAGCTTCTTCATCTTTATTGATAGCGACGATGACTTTGGAATCTTTCATGCCGGCCAAGTGTTGAATAGCGCCAGAAATACCCACCGCGATGTACAACTCAGGCGCAACGATTTTGCCCGTCTGACCAACCTGCATGTCGTTTGGCACGAAACCTGCGTCAACAGCCGCGCGCGATGCGCCCACTGCTGCGCCCAGTTTGTCGGCAATACCATCCAACAAATGGAAGTTTTCGCCAGAACCCATACCGCGACCACCAGAAATAACGATTTTGGCAGCAGTCAATTCTGGGCGATCACTTTTTGCAATTTCTTCACCGACAAAGGCAGAGATACCCGCATCTTTCTCTACCGCAACCGCTTCAATAGCAGCCGAGCCACCTTCAGCAGCCACAGCATCAAAACCTGTGGCGCGTACAGTCAGCACTTTAATGGCGTCTGAAGATTGCACAGTGGCAATCACGTTACCTGCGTAAATAGGACGCTGAAATGTATCCGCACTCACTACCGCTGTAATTTCAGAAATTTGCGCAACATCCAACAGTGCAGCAACACGCGGCAGAATATTTTTTCCACTCGATGTAGCCGGTGCCAAAATATGGCTGTATGCCTTGCCCAACTCAGCTACCAACAAGCTGACATTCTCCGCCAACTGATGTGCATAAGCGGCGTTATCTGCGACCAAAACTTTTGCAACACCGGCAACTTTTGCTGCCGCTTCTGCTGCGGCAGCGCACTGGCTACCCGCAACCAGAATATGAATATCACCGCCAATAGCTTTTGCGGCCGCAACCGTGTTCAGCGTTGCGCCTTTTAAGCTGGCGTTGTCGTGTTCAGCAATAACAAGCGTTGTCATATCAGATCACCTTCGCTTCGTTTTTCAATTTATCGACCAATGTTGCAACGTCTGGCACTTTAATGCCCGCTTTGCGCTCTGCCGGCGGCTCAACTTTTACCACTTTGAAACGCGGCGCAACATCTACACCCAAAGACTCAGGCGTAACAGTGTCTAATGGTTTTTTCTTGGCTTTCATGATGTTGGGCAACGAGGCATAACGCGGCTCGTTCAAACGCAAATCGGTTGTTACCACAGCAGGCAAATTTAAGCTCACGGTCTGCAAACCGCCGTCAATTTCACGCGTTACATTCGCCTTGCCGTTTTCTACTTTCAATACAGAAGCAAAAGTGCCTTGCGCCATGCCAGACAATGCAGCGAGCATTTGACCCACTTGGTTGTTGTCGCCATCGATAGATTGCTTACCGAGAATCACCAAATCCGGTTTTTCTTGATCGACAACCGCTTTCAATGCTTTTGCAACGCCCAGTGGCTGCACTTCGACTTCTGTTTTTACCAGAATGCCGCGATCTGCACCCAAGGCCAAAGCGGTGCGAATTTGTTCTTCTTTATCACCGATAGAAACCACAACAATTTCTGTCGCCAAGCCCGCATCTTTCATGCGCACAGCTTCTTCTACCGCGATTTCACAAAAAGGGTTTACGGCCATCTTGACGTTGGTCAGATCGACACCAGTACCATCCGCCTTAGGGCGAACCTTTACGTTTGCGTCTGCGACGCGCTTGACTGCAACCAGAATCTTCATGGATTCCCCGTTCATAGTAGGAGTGGATAAAAAGCAGAAAAATGGCGATTTACCGCCGATTTACACCGTTTTCAGGGCGCGCGTATGTTGCCCGCTGACACCTGCAAAAGCAAGACCTGAAACT
>CAZHQZ010000043.1:0-5085 GCA_964534675.1 uncultured Pseudomonadales bacterium
TTAGACATGCTCGCACTCCATTTCTTCAATCGTGCGGCTGTGATTGGTGTAAATACAAATATCTGCGGCAATCGCTAAACTTTTTTCCACAATATCTCTCGCCGACAATTCAGAGTTGTGCAACAACGCGATGGCCGCCGCCTGTGCAAACGAGCCACCAGAACCAATCGCCAATAAATCATCTTCCTGCTCAATCACATCGCCATTGCCGGTGATAATCAGCGAGCTGGTTTTATCCGCAACAATCAACAGTGCTTCTAAGCGGCGCAGGGCGCGATCGGTGCGCCAGTCTTTCGCCAACTCCACGGCAGCGCGCACCAAATGCCCTTGGTACTTTTCTAATTTCGCTTCAAAGCGTTCAAACAGCGTGAATGCATCCGCTGTGCCGCCGGCAAAACCCGCGAGCACTTTGTCGTGATACAGGCGGCGCACTTTGCGCGCATTACCTTTCATGATGGTGTTGCCGAGGGAGACTTGGCCATCGCCGCCGATGACAACGCGCCCGTGGCGGCGCACAGAGAGAATGGTGGTGCCGTGATACTGTTCCAAGAGGGATGTCCTGACAGCGGAGGGAATCCTCTATCTATGGGCTGCTCGCGGTTGTTTCAAGGTGCGCGGCTTACTTCACGGCTATCGTGCTGATGCCATTGCCGCTCAGGATCATGCGCGCGTTGTCCGCCTCGGCACTGGAGCGAAAGGGTCCCGCCAAGACTTTCTGCAAAGCAGCACCATTGGCACCGCTGACGGCACGCACAGAAGTGCTCACCCCGAGGCGAGACATTTTGCCGCGCAGCTTTTCCGCTTCTGCTTTATTGCGAAAAACCCCTGCCTGCAAGTAGCGCGCTCCGCTGGAGGCAGCTTCCACAGCGGGTTTGCTCGCCGACGCCGCTTTTTCTTTTTGCGCTTTCTCTTTGCGCTCCAGCTCTTTTTGCGCCAACAACTGCTGCATAGGATCCAGCTCTTCTTGCTGTTGCGCCGCTGTTGCGGGCTCTGCCTTGGCGGGCTCTTTGGTGACAGGTTCGGTTGCAGGCATTGCCGTGGTAGCCGCAGGCTGTGCTACCGTCGTGGTCGATGTAGCGGGCTGTTGTGATGCAGCAGGCTGCACTGCCGGTTTCGTATCCAACTGGGCTGGCTGTGTGGCAGGGGCAATATCCGTCACCGGCTGACCGCCCTCCGGCAGCTTGGTATAGAACTCAAACACGGGGCTGACGCGCTTGGGTGGCGCGGGCGGCTGTTCAGCGGTGGAGGCGCTGCTGGCAGCCGGTGCATGTAGCGCTGCTGTCGATGCCTGCATCGGCAGCGGTGGGCGCACGCCCGATAAATACACCAAAAACATGATGAGGCAGCCCACCAAAGTGCCGACCAGCATCCACAACCACGCTGGAATACCGCTGCGTTTTTTGCGTTTGGGGGATTGGCGCGGCGACTCCTTTCTAATCCGCTGACTTCTGGCGAAATCGTGACTCATTGCGCGCTCACTGCTCCACTGTGTTCTGACCAAACCATCACATAGACTCCGGTGCGCTAACACCCAACAACTGTAAACCATTGCGCAATACTTGCTGCGTGGCGACGGCCAGCGTTAAACGCGCGTTGCGTAACGCGGCATCTTCCACCAAGAACTGCGCGGCGTTGTACCAAGTATGCAAGCCAGCAGCCAGTTCGCGCAAATACTGAGCAATGCTGTGCGGCGACAAATCTTGTGCGGCGGATGCCACCACGTCTGGATAGCGCGCCAAGGTATTCAGCAAATCGGACTCATGAGATGTAGCAAGGCAATCCAAATGCGCCAAGCCTTGCTCTTGATCCCAAAGCAAACTTTTTTCTTGCGCTTGCTTCAACACACTGCAAATGCGCGCGTGCGCGTATTGAATGTAGTACACGGGATTGTCATTGCTTTTGGCAACAGCCAAATCCACATCAAACACCAATTGCGAGGTAGCGGCGCGCGACACCAAGAAATAACGCGTGGCATCGCGTCCACACCATTCGATTAAATCACGCAAAGTGACATAAGAACCGGCGCGCTTGGAAATTTTTACTTCTTCACCGCCGCGCATCACCGTCACCATTTGGTGCAGCACATAATCGGGCCAAGCAGTAGGAATCCCTACATTCAAAGCCTGCAAACCGGCGCGCACACGCGTGATGGTGGAATGGTGATCTGCGCCCTGTTCGTTAATTACGCGCGTAAAACCGCGCTGCCATTTGTTCAAGTGATAGGCGACATCCGGCACAAAATAGGTGTAACCGCCTTCTGTTTTGCGCATCACGCGATCTTTGTCGTCGCCAAAATCTGTGGTCTTCAACCACAACGCGCCGTCTTTTTCGTAGGTGTGCCCCTGTGCAATCATCTGCTGCACAGCGGCTTCCACTTTGCCCTCACTGTAAAGCGAAGATTCGAGATAAAACACATCAAAGCGCACATCAAACGCTTGCAAATCCAAATCCTGTTCGCGGCGCAAATATGCCACGGCGAATTGACGAATCGCATCGGTATTGTGCGGATCTTTTGCGCCGACCACATGTTGATCGTCCGCATCAATTTTTTTACCGGCCAAGTAGGCTTCCGCCACATCGGTGATGTAATCACCGCGATAACCATCTGCTGGCCACGCAGCATCATCCGGCGTTAAACCGGTGGCGCGCGCTTGCACCGACAGCGCGAGATTGTTGATCTGCGCGCCAGCATCGTTGTAGTAAAACTCGCGCGTCACATCCCAGCCGGTAGCCGCTAGCAAACGACACAGGCAATCACCAATCGCTGCACCGCGACCGTGACCCACATGCAGTGGCCCAGTCGGGTTGGCCGACACAAACTCCACCTGCACTTTGCGACCCGCGCCTGTGTTGCTGCGACCAAAGTTTTCCCGCTCCGCCAAAATGCGCGCCACCACGGCTGTTTGCGCATCACTCGCCAGAAAAAAATTGATAAAGCCGGGGCCGGCGATTTCTGCTTTGGCGATCAGCGTATTTTCCGGCAACGCCGCCAAAATTGCCGCCGCTAAATCGCGCGGGGCTTTGCCCGCTTTTTTCGCCAACACCATCGCGATATTGCTGGCGAGATCGCCGTGCGATTTGTCACGCGTGTTGTCAATCTGTACGCTAGGCGGCGCGCTATCCGCTGGCAACACGCCCTCGGTTTGCAAGTTGAGCAAGGCTGTTTGAATCAATTCCGCCAGTGGCTGTTTCATCGCAATACGCAGGCTGAGAAGGGTTTAGAGGGCAGTAAAACAAGCCGCGCATTATAGAATAAGAAAGCTGTAAACGAGACTGCGTATGTTTGAAATTGGAGTCATCCCCGTAGCGGGCGCTGGGCTGCGCCTCTACCCCTACACAGAATCCACCCCAAAAACACTGCTGGAAGTCGGCGGCCAATCGCTGTTGCTGAACAATATCTCCATTCTGCGCGATCAACTGGGCGTAAAAAAAATCTTCCTGATTATCGGCCACCAGGGCGAGCGCATTCGCGCGGCAATTGGCGACGGCGCTGACCTCGGCGTGCAGATTGAATACCTAGCATGCAGCGACATCAGCGCCGGCCTCGCGCGCGGGCTGCTGCTATTGCGCGATCACATCCACAGCCACTTTCCTGTGATACTCGGCGATGAGTTGTACCTCGACAGCAATCACGCGCAACTGCTGCGCTACGCCGCCGAACCTGCCGATGTGGTATGCGGCATTAAAACCACCGGCGACACCACGTTAATTCGCAAAAATTACGCTATTACCTTGCAAGGCGAGCGCATCACTTCCCTAGAAGAAAAACCGGAAGTGATTAAAAATCACTACCTCGGCTGCGGCACTTATATTTTTTCACCCGCTATTTTTGACGCTATCGAAAACACGCCCGCCTCGACCAAAACAGGGCGCGTGGAATTAACGGAAGTGATCGACCGCTGGGCGCAGCAAGGTGCTGATGTACGCGCCGCCGTTTTAAAAGGCAGCTACCGCAACATCAACTACCCAGAAGATTACATCAGCGCGATGAACTTATACCGCAAGCTGAATTTTTCACAGTACCGCGTGAGCTTGGTGATTCCCACTTACAACGAATCCGCCGCCATCGGCGATGTGATTGAAGATTTCCGCGACAAAGTGGATGAAATTATTGTCGCCGACAATCAATCGCCAGACGGCACTGCCGACATCGCCCGTGCCAAAGGTGCGACCGTAATTTCAAAACCGCTAGCCGGTTACGGCGAAGCACTGCGCTGCGCACTGCAAGCCGCTACTGGCGATATTTTGGTGTTGATGGAAGGCGACGCCTCTTTCACCGCCGATGATTTACCAAAAATTCTTGCCTACATGCGCGATGCCGATATGGTGATAGGCACGCGCACCACTAAACAAATGATTGAGCAAGGCGCAAACATGGATGCTTTTTTGCGTTGGGGCAATGTGCTGGCGGCAAAAGTGTTGCAATTTTTATGGATACGCCAAGAGCCGCGCTTTACCGATCTCGGCTGCACATATCGCGCAATTTGGCGCGACACTTATCTCACCATTCGCGACAATTTATCCGCTGTCGGCCCCGCGTTTTCACCTGAAATGATGGTGGAAGTATTGCGCGCCGAAAGAAAAATAATCGAGATCCCCGTCACTTATCGCCCGCGCATCGGCGATGTATCAAAGCACTCCGGCAGCAAACTGGCGATACTAAAAACCGGCACAAAAATGTTGTGGCTGATTGGCAAGCGGCGCTTGGGTTTACGTTAAATCAATCCATCAATTCATGTTGATTCGGTGGCACGTCAATTGCACCGTCGGTTTTCATAAACAGCGCCAGCGGCACAATAATCAGCGTCATCCACAAAATTAATTGAAAATCTTGCAAGTATGCTAACTGCGCCGCTTGTCGCAACAGTTCGCCATCCAAAGCCATCAAGCCTTGCGTCGTGCCGGTATTCCAAATTTGCGGCACCACACCCCAATCCAGCCAGTGATTAAACGGCGTGATGTGTTCAGAAAAAATGGCGTGATTGCGCTGCACGTTATCTGCTAAAGCAGTCATCACCACCGAAATACCGATACTGCTGCCGATATTGCGCACCAAGCTGTAAATCGCCGAACCCTCGGTGCGCA
>CAZHQZ010000043.1:5185-10372 GCA_964534675.1 uncultured Pseudomonadales bacterium
CGACAAAATACCCACCGGCAAGTTGATATAAAAAGCCCAGCGCCAACTGTAATATTCGGTCAACCAACCGCCGATAGTCGGACCGAGTATCGGCGCTACCATCACACCGATGCCCCACAGCGACATCGCTTTGGCGTGTTGTTCGCGTGGAAAAATATCCAACAAAATAGATTGCGATACCGGCACTAAACACGCGCCAAACACGCCTTGCAACATGCGCGCAATCACCGCCTCCGGCAAACTTTGCGCCATGCCACACAAGGCTGATGCAATGGTAAAACCGGCAACGGACCACACCAACATGCGTTTGCGTCCGAAGCGGCCAGAAATATAACCAGTCATCGGCATCACAATCGCCGCCGTAATAATGTACGAGGTCAACACCCATGAAATTTGATCTTCTGTGGCCGACAGCGCGCCCTGCATATGTGGCAGCGCGACGTTGGCAATGGTGGTATCCAGTATTTGAATAATCGCCGCCAACATCACCGATGCCGCCACCAACATCTGCCGCACATGCGGCGGCAGGCGCTCAATCACACCAGAAAAATGTGTGCGCGGTATATCTGCCCTTGTTGATGCAGTGCTTGCTGCGTTAGCTGTGTTCATCACCAATACTCAATGAGATTACGCGTGATGAAACAAACGCTGCCAGCGATTTTTTCCTGTGTCGATTTCCACGGTGGCGCTCATACCTGCGCGCAACGCGGGGGCGTTTTGCTCGGCGTCCAACGCGATGCGCACGGTGATGCGCTGCACCACTTTCACCCAGTTACCACTGGCATTTTGCGCTGGCAAAATCGAAAACTCCGCGCCACTGGCAGGGCTGATGCTGACCACGCGCCCCGACCAACGCCGATCGGGATAAGTGTCTATGCGAATGCTGACGGCCTGCGCAGGCTGCACGAAGGTCAAATCAGTTTCATTGAAATTAGCTTCAATCCACGGCGTGGTATCCGCCACCAACACCATCGCCGGGCTGCCCGCATTCAAATGCTGCCCCAACTTTGGCACATTGCTCACCACGCCAGCAAACGGCGCCGACACTGTGGTGTGTTCGATATTGATATTGGCTTTGGTTAAATCAGCTTCCGCTTCTTGGTAAGCCGGATACCGCTCAACCGGTGCGTCCGCTTGCCCGTTCAAGCTGGCCAGCACGCGCGCAATATCCTGCTGCAATACCACCAACTGCTGACGCGCCAAGTCCAGAGCTTGACGGCGCTCGTCTAACTGCACTTGCGACACAAAATGCTGCCCCACCAAATCGGCCGCGCGGCGATATTCTTTTTCTGCAAACGCGAGTTTGGTGTTGGCCAAACCCAACTCGGCCTGCTTGCTGCGATAGGCGGCTTGCAGCGCTTCAATATCCGTGCGCGTTTTTTCCAATTTGGCTTTGGCACCGTCGCGCGCGGCGGTAAACAGAGCGGTATCGAGCAGAAAGAGCGTCTGCCCTTTTTGCACGGCTTCGTTTTCCGCCACCGCCACACGCACCACCGCTGCCGACACTTCAGGCGCAATCATCACCTTGTCGGTTTTCAAATAGGCATTTTCTGTTTCCACATAGCGTTCGCCCGTCAAATAAAAAAACAGGGCAAGCACGGCGGCCAAAACAGGAACACTGACTAACAACAGACGACGCATAGTCATGACTTTTTACTCATGGGAAGGTGTGTGACTGGATTCTTTACACTCGTCCCTAAGCAGGTTTTCCTTCATGGTTTGCAAGGTGGCTATGAATTGCACCAGCGCTTTTCTATCCAAACCGTTAACCGCCATCGCGCGGCTCTCGGTCGCCAGCTCCCAGATTTGATCCAGCAGCGGGTGAGCACTTGCTGTCAGTGAAAGGCAGAAAGCGCGGCGATCAGAAGGGTCGCGCCGCCGTTCAACCAAACCGGCCGACTCCAGTTTGTCCAACTGGCGCGCCAAGGTGATGGGCTGAATCTCCAAGATCTCAGCCAGCGCCACCTGCTGTATGCCCTCGTTGCGCGCCAAATGTAGGATGACGCGACACTGCGCTTGCGTCAGACCCAAGGCTTGCACACGACGATTGAAATGCCGCCGCAACAGGCGGGCGACATCGTGCATCAGAAAGCCAAAAGCTCCTTCTGGTTCGAGGCGGGTATTGTCCGTGGCAGTCTGCATGGCAGCGCTCAAATTGATAAGCCATGCTTATTATATATCTAGCTGCTTATACGTCAGTGCGTAGTTTCCACAGCGTGCGAGGCGCAATAGCCCTGAGCCGATGGCGTGAGCAGCCAATGCATAATTTGGGTGGAGAATTCCTCGACATAAAACTCGCGGTTGACCATCGCCACCACCGCCATGCCATCATCCGGTGCCAACATCAGCTCCCCCGCGAAGCCGGTATCGCCTCCCGCGTGGCCGCGTATGCGGTGACCATCGACCTCGCCGAGAAACCATCCCAAGCCCAGTTGCTGCTCCCAAGGGCTGGGCATATTGGTGTGAATTTGCGGCGACCACATCTCAGCATAAGCAGAGGCAGGCAACACGCGCACACCGTTGAGTTCGCCGTAGTGCAGATGCGCCAAGGCAAAGCGGTTCATGTCGTCCACCGTGGAAAATAAATGTGAGCTGGGCGCGTGCTGGCGGCTGTAAGGGAAAAAGCGATTCACCGCGAGCGTGTTTTTATCCAACACATGCGGCGCAGCCAATGATGCGGGCGGAATATCGCGCAACAAAAAACTGCTGTGCGTCATCCCCAATGGCTGAAAAATATGATGACTCACATAAGCCTCAAAACTTTCGCCAGACACTCTGGCCATCACGTCGCCCAGCATTTCAAAACCAATATCGCTGTACTGCATTTTTTCACCCGGCTCACTCAGCAGCGACACCGCGCCGATACCGCGCGCATGCCGCTCCAAAGCCTGCTCGTCAAACTCTGGTGTTAAATAATCTTCAAAATCACAACCTTTGCCGGGCAGGCAGTAAGGCAGGCCTGAACGATGGGACAACACTTGTCGCAGAGTAATTTTTTTGTAGCGCGGATCTTTTAATTGAAAGTACGGCAAATAATGAAACAGCGGCGTATCTATATTGAGCTTGCCCTGCGCTTGCAACTGCATGATCGCCGTACCCACCATCATTTTAGATTCTGATCCCAATTGAAAAACGGTTTCCGGCGTCACCACATCGCCAGAGGCAATACTCGCTACACCAAACCCCTTGCGATACACCACGCGGTTATTTTTGATAACACCCACCGCCATGCCGGGAATTTGATTGTCTTTCATCAACTGCGTCGCCAGTTGATCTATTTTATGGACAGTACAGCGATCAAAAATCGGTAAAGAAGACGTGTTTTTTGACGTGTTAACTAACTGAAAAAACATCCATGCTGATAACAGCGGAATACTGACCAGCACAATGCCACAAAAAAGAAACAGCGCAAAAAAAGATGCCTTGCGTTGCAGTGTTGTGGCGCGCTCAAGGCGCATCATCATCCCCTTCGCACTGCACACCCAACTCTTTAATTTTGCGCGTCAAGGTGTTGCGCCCCCAGCCCAACAATTCAGAGGCCTCACGGCGACGACCCGCTGTTTGTTTCAACGCAGCTTCGATCATGATGCGTTCAAATGCCGGTGTCGCTTCTTCCAATAAACGCTCGCGCCCGCTCGCCAATGCTTTCTCTGCCCACTGTTGCAGCACTTGCTCCCAACCACTCGCCTGCGCGCCATCACCCACGGTTTGCTGCGCGGCTTGTTGCAAAATGTCTGGCGGTAAATCAGCAGCGTGCACATCGCGCCCCGGTGCCATCACCGTCAACCAGCGGCAAGTGTTTTCCAACTGCCGCACATTGCCAGGCCAATCCAATTGACTAATTAACGCCTCTACTTCCGGCAATAATTGTTTGGCCTCCACACCCAACTCACGCGCCGCTTTATCGAGAAAAAAGCGCGCCAAAGCTGGAATATCCTGACTGCGCTCTGCCAAGCGTGGCAACTGAATGCGAATAACATTCAGGCGATGAAATAAATCTTCACGAAAGCGATGTTCTTGCACCAATTTCGCAAGATTTTGGTGCGTAGCAGCAATGATGCGCACATCGACTTTTACCGGTGTGTGTCCGCCCACGCGATAAAACATGCCATCGGCCAACACGCGCAATAAACGCGTTTGCGTGTCGTGCGGCATATCGCCAATTTCATCTAAAAATAATGTGCCGCCATCGGCTTGCTCAAAACGTCCCTGCCGCTGATTGACTGCGCCAGTAAACGCGCCTTTTTCGTGGCCGAACAATTCCGATTCCATCAAATCTTTTGGCACCGCCGCCATGTTCAAGGCAATAAACGGTTTTTTACTGCGCGGGCTGTGTCTGTGCAGCGCTTGCGCCACCAATTCTTTTCCCGTGCCGGATTCGCCATTGATGAGCACAGTGATATTGGAGTGTGACAAACGACCGATCGCGCGAAACACTTCTTGCATCGCCGGTGCTTCGCCGATGATTTCTGTCGGCAGCGGCTCAAAACGCTGCTCGTCTACTGCACCTTTTTGTGCCTGCGACAACGCGCGACGCACCACGTCCACCACATCATCAACATCAAACGGTTTGGGTAAATACTCAAATGCGCCGCCTTGATAAGAGGCCACTGCGCTGTCGAGATCGGAATGCGCGGTCATGATGATGACCTGCATGGCAGGGTAATCGCGGTTGATCGCGCGCAACAAAGTCAAACCATCCGTGCCTGGCATGCGAATATCACTAATCAATACCGCAGGCTGTTTGCGCGCCAATTCGCGCTGCACGGCATCGCCGGTTTCAAAACTGCGGCAGACTATGCCCGCTTGCTCCAGCGCTTTTTCCAACACCCAACGAATGGAGCGGTCATCATCGACAAGCCAAACAGCAGCATCACTAGTCACGTTTTATACATCCAGCGGTAAGTACAGCGAAAAACGAGTGCTGCCTGGCACGCTGTCACATTCAATCATGCCGCGATGCTGCGCCATGATGGATTGTGCAATCGCCAAACCCAAACCCGTCCCCTCTGCGCGCCCGGAAATCATTGGAAAGAAAATCGTGTCCTGAATATCCGCAGGAATACCAGGACCGTTATCCATCACATCCACACGACACACCAATTTGTGTTGATGTTTGCCAATCGTGAATTGTCTTTGCACACGGGTACGCAAGATAACCTGAGCAAAATCCGTACCACTTTCTTG
>CAZHQZ010000044.1:0-10285 GCA_964534675.1 uncultured Pseudomonadales bacterium
CGAGGAGAGTCGCCTGTCATGCTGCTGAAATTGGCGTATCGTCTGCTGCGCAAAAAACACAACGGTTGATGCATGTCTGCAAAAGCTTCCATCGTAGTCACCACCTACAACGGCGCAAAATATTTAGCGGCGCAGTTGGATTCCATTTTGGCGCAGACGCACCGCGAGTTAGAAATTCTTATCAGCGATGATGCTTCCACGGATGACACATGGGCTGTCGCACAACACTACGCAGAAAAAGACACGCGCATTCAGTTATTCCGCCATGAAAAAAATGTGGGACTGCACGCCAATCTCAATGCCGCTTTGGCTAAAGCGTCCGGCGAGTACATTGCCATTTCCGATCAGGACGACATCTGGCTGCCGCATAAAATTGAAAAACAGTTGTCGCTGTTGGGCGGTGCCGTGGGTGTGTATTCCGATAGCGCGTTAATTGATACGCAAGGTCAATCGCTTGGAAAAACACTGTTTCAAACGCTGAATATCAAACCCAACGCCGACAGCGCGCGCACGGTGCCGCTGTTTTTTAAGAACGCGGTTTCGGCACACGCGCTGTTGTTTCACCGCTCGCTGTTGTCGATGGCGCTGCCGTTCAGCGATGATTTTATTTTCGATCATCAACTGGCGTTGGCCGCTTCCTGTTACGGCGGCTTGCAGTACTGCGACGAACCGCTGGTGCTGCATCGCATACACGGCGGCAATCACACCAATGCGGGGCTGGCTGGGGAAGATGTGAAAAAACCGGCGGCAGTTGATCGCAACGCCGAGCGCCGTGTGCATCGCTTTCGCCAGCAACAGCGCATCCGTTTTGTTTTAGAGCGCAGCGCGCAGGCCAGTGCGGAACTAAAAGCCTTTGGTGTGTGCGATGAGCTTTTGCTCAATGATCTTGCTGATATTCCTGACGAAATGGCACGCTACGATCAAACTTTTTTTAATATTCGCCTATTCAATTTACTGCGCGCGTTAGGTAGCAAACACCGCTACTGCCGCAAGCTGCGCCTGAAACGCTGTTTTACTTTGGCGAAAGGTGCGCGCTGGCATCAGTGGTTTGGCGCACTGGGTTTGCGTTGAGGTGAACTGATGAATGATTTGCCGCGCGTTTCCGTTTTAATTTCTGCCTACAAACACGAGCGCTATGTGGAAGCCTGCGTGCGCAGTGTGTTGGCGCAAATCTACCCGAATATAGAATTGATCGTGTTGGATGATGGTTCGCCCGATGGCACAGCAGCGGTGTTACAGCGCTTGCACGAGGAAGCCAAAAACACGGCGCGACCGTTTACGTTTATCACCAAGAAAAACTCTGGTCTGTCGGATACTTTGAATCAAGCTTTGGCGCTGGCAACAGGAAAATACATCTGCCAGTTTGGTTCCGATGACATCATGCTGCCGGAAAAAACCGCCATACAAGTGGCGTTTATGGAAGCACACCCCGATGTGGCAGTGTGCGGCGGCAATGCGCTGAATATCGATGGCGATGGTGTAGTGCAACCGCATCGACAAAAAAATCCGCCGCAGCGCGAAATCACTTTTGAAAATCTGTTTGCCAATACTGGCCACGGCATTGTGGCTTCCACCTGCATGATACGCAAAGAAGTGTTAGATAAAGAGGGCGCGTGGAACCCTGCAATTCCCTTAGAGGATATGTATTTGTGGTTCAAACTCACCTCGCGCGGCTATCGCATGGTGGGCTTGGGCGAAGTGCTGATGCACTACCGTAAACATGCCACGAATTCGTACAAAAATGTGCGCTATATGTACGAGTCCATGAAAAAAACCATCGCCGATTATCAGGCGCATCCGCTGTATGCTGAGGTGTTGTTGAAGCTGCAGTGCAGCAGTTTTCTGACCGCAGCAAAACAGGGTGACAAAGCATTGGCGCGCGAAATCCTGCGCGAGATTCCATTGCAAAAATTTAATAAAAAAGTGTTGCGCGGATTGTTGCATCTGTTGAAGCCGAGTCGCCGACAATGACCACGGTTATCAGCGCAAAACCGCAGTTGTTGTATTTGGTGTACGGACCAGATGCCGCTTATCACCGCGAAGCACAGTTCAGTATTTTGTCGGCGTTGTATCGCGTCGCCGATGCCACGCAGTTTGTAATTTCGGTGTATACCGATGCGCCAGCGCATTATCAGCACTTGCCGGTTACTGTGTATCCGCTGACAACAGAAACCCTGCAGCAGTGGGCGGGGGAGCTGCGCTATCACCACCGCAGCAAGTTGTGTGTATTGCAGCAGGCGGTGCCGTTGGCGAGCAAAACGGTTTTTATCGATACCGATACCTTTTTTTTGCGCGATCCTGCGCGGTTGTTTGCGGCAATTAACGATGCAACCTGTGTAGTGGACGAGTTGTACTACAGCCAGTTGCCTGTTGCTGTGGTGCAAGACGCAGCAGTGGACGAGCAACTGCAAAAAGCTGGCATTGATCCCAAAAATATTCCCATCATCAATTCGGGTTTGTTTGGCATCGCGTGCAGCAATGCCGCAGTTTTAGATTTGGCTTTGCGTTTGAATGACGCGGTGTATCCCGCATCGAATAAAAGTTTAACCACCGAGCAGTTGGTGTTGGGCATGGCGGCAGCTACGCAGACTGCGTTGCAGGCAGACGATGGTGTGATTAAGCACTATTGGAGCCGCAAACAATTATTTCGCGCCAAAACCTCCGCCTTTATTGCCAAGCATGGCGCACAGTGGGATACAGAGGCGGCGCGGCGCGATTTTCTGCGTGTGACACCAGCCATGCCCAAGCCGCCGGTATTGATACGCAGTCTGATGAAGGTGTTGACGCTGGTGGTGCCGCAGCCCGCGCGTCAGTTATTGCTGGAATTGTTTTACGCGCGCTTTCCCTACCGCAACCCGTTTGATCGCGCCTGCCAAGATGCGTGGCGCGAGAAAGCGTGGAAAAACTATTACGAAAAGAAAGCCGCAAAAAATAAACCAAAAACAAAATAAAAAATGTAGGAGCGGCACTTTGCCGCGATACTTCTTTAGCCAAGCAGCCGTTGTAACAGTGTGCGTGGATAATCTTGCGGTTGGCGCAGTGGCTCGGCCATTGCCCACACAATTTTTTGTCCCAGTGCTTCAAAGCTGTACTGCCGTTCAACCAGTTTTTGACCGGCGTCAGCAATGCTTTGTGCCAGCGCAGGGTTCGCGCGCAGTTGCGCAATTTTTTGGCGGCATTCTTCCAGCGAGGTGTACAGCACAATATTTTCCATATCGCGCAAGCCCAGCGCTTCCTCCTCCCCGTTGCCTTGTCGCCAAGCCAGTAGCACGCAACCTGCTGCCATCGCTTCAAAGTTTTTAATCATGTACTCGCCCATGCCGATGTCGGCGCTGGCAAAAAAGCGAATGCTGTTGAGTTTGTCGACATACTCTAGCCCAGAGTTTGTGCGCACAATTTCCATATTTTCCAGTGTCGCCAGTTGCTCCAGAAACTGCTTGCGCTGCGCGTACACACCGCTTTTCAAACTGCCGACAAAACCCAATTCGATGTTGCGCTCGCGCTGTTGCGCTTGAATCAGTGCTTGGTCGTAACCTTTGGGAATAAAAATCGCGTCTATACCTTCGTGGCGCAAACGCTGCGTGACATGCGCACCCGAACACAGCACGCGCACCCACGGCATGCGGTGGTAGTGGCGCGCGTATTTGCCGCGATATTTGTTGGGAATGTAATTCTGATAGGCATCGTGTTCCAGAATCACCAGATTGGGCAGCGTGCGAATGAATCGCCATTGACGCATTTCTTTTTTGAAGCGCAGAAAAAACACGATGCGCTCGTAGCGCGAAACATCCACATGCTCGCGGAAATAGCGTTTCAGATTGGCCTGCTCGTCTGAGCTCAACCAGCGTGTATCGCAGTCACCGGCGTGGCGCGCAATGCTGTCGTACAGGCGGTCGAGAATCACGCGCTGTTCTTTTTGTACCAAAAACAAAACTTTCATCACTGAGCTACCACGCGAGCAACAGTGGCTAGCAGCCGCTCGCGAAAAGGTGGAAAATTGAATTGTTGTTGCAGACGTTGATAGAGTTGCTCGCCCTGTTGTCGCTGCTGCTCGGGTGTTTTGCGCAGCATACACAACATGTGTTCAGCTAATTTGTTGTCGTCACCGCAAGAAAAATACAGCGCGTGTTCACCGAGTACTTCCGGTGCGCCACCGCAATCGGTGCTGATGACGGGCACGTGCGCCAGCATGGCTTCTGTCAACACGATGCCAAACGGTTCTCGATCAGAGGAGGAAACATAACAATCGAAGGCGGGAAATAAAGTGGCGGCGTTGGGCAGCGCGCCCGTGAGAATAATGCGATCTTGCAATTGCTGTTCTTCAATCAGTGCGCGGTAGCGCGCTTCGCGTTTGCCCTTGCCGATCAACAACAATTTGGTTTGCGGAGCTTCTGCCGCAATGCGCGCAAAAGCGCGGATGAGCGTGCTTTGATCTTTGTCGTCGTGTAGGCGACCGACATTGGCAAATACAAATTCCTCATCTCGCAATGCCAATTTTTCTCTGGCAGTCATGCGAGGTAACAGTTTTGTTTCCAAAACATCGCTATCAATGCAATTGTGTAGTGCTTGTTTTTTTAAGGCGTTGTCGTAAGCGCGCATGTCATTGGTGACGGCTTCAGATACACCGACCATCAGCAAACGATTCTGAAACAAACGCAGCAGGCAGCGGCGCGCACGGTTTTTTAGCACGCCAAACGCGTGTGCCACACCGATCACAGGAATGCTGCTGCCCGCGCTGCCGAGCAGGGCGAGGTACAGCGGTTTGTAACGCTGCGCGATCAGCAATGTCACCTGATGTTGTTGGATCAGTTTGCGCACGCGAGCCATCAAGCCGAGCTTCAAACCCTTCATTTTTTTATCGGAGGCATCAAAAAAAATCACGTCATCGGCAACAGTTTTTTGTCGTATTGCTGTGTCGGGTTTGCCCGATAAATACACGGCGATCACGCGCCAACCATCCGATTGCAAGGCGCGACTGTATTGATTGGACAGCGACAAAAACGGCTCGTTGTAGCCGTGAATAATATGCAGGGCAGTGCGCGGCGCGTTCATAGCGCAAGATACTCGGTCAGTTGTTGCTGCAAGGCAGAGTTGTCTGGCCAGTTGTGCAAAAAGCGTTGCGTATCTCTGTGCAGCGCGCGTTGCAGTGCAGCAGCGCTGCGGTGCTGTTGTGCGCCGTCGTAGTCGATCACAGCAAGCGTTTTGCCATCGCTGAGTAAATTGCTGGCCTTCATGTCGCCGTGGTGAATGTGCAGTGCTTGCAGAGCTGTAAACATGGCGCGCAGGCTGTGCAATTCCTCCAATGTGGGTGCGTGTGCCTGCCAGCGGGTGAGCAAATCGGCGTCGGCACAGTGTTCGCTGATAAACCATGCGCTAGTGACAATCGGTCCCGTTTTTTGTTCGATCAACGCTACCGGATGCGGCACGCGCACGCCGGCAAATGCCAGTGCGTGTGCGTAGTGCCAACTGCGCGCCGCGCGTGAAGTGCGAAAAGCGCGGCGCAATTTTCGCAGCCAGTCTTTGTTGATGTACTGCTTAACAACGAATGCTTTGCCATCAATTTCTATACGAAAAACTTTAGCCGAGTTGCCATTCTTCAAAATCACCGCGTTCTGCGTCAGTGCGGCAGGGGTTTTCAGTTGCTCGCGCAATGTCTGCGTTAAAAAACGGCGCTGAACGAGGATGTGCAAGCCGCTGTGCGGGCTGAGGTCGGCCACTTCGGAACAATCACGCAAGATTTTTTTCAGATAGTGTTGTAAACGCTGCCGCCACTGCTGTTTAGCGAGTGCGTTGATCGCCGCATCACCCTGCAAATGCCGTAGGACAAAATCCCAATCGGCTAAGGGCAGTTGCGCCAATAACAACGCGAGATTTTTTTGCTGTTCATGGGGCTGCGAAAAATGCTGGCAACTGGCGGGGTCTAACAGCCACAGTGTTGTGCTGCCATCTTCTTGCTTTTGCAGCAGGAAATTGCCTAGGTGCAAATCGCGCTGTAAAAATTGGTGCTGCCACAGGTTTTGCAAACAGGGCAGCAATTTATCGAGATAGCCGCGTTTTTCTGTTTCATCACTTTGCTGCCACAGCGCATCTAAAGCCTGTGCGTTGTCAATAAAAGTAAACAGACACACGCCGCCTTGCTCCAGTGCGCACTGCATGAGCAGGGCAGGTGTGTTGATGCCGGTGCGTTGCAGCTTCTCAAAGCCGGTGATTTCTTTTTGCCAGTTGCCGGCATCAAAAAATAATTTCACCAAAACGGTTTGTTGTTGGTAGGTGCCGCGCAGCACGATGCGTTTTTCTGGCAGCAAGCGCAGTATCGTGTCACACAGCAAGATGCTGTGGTCGGGCAGTGCGATGGAAAAAGGTACGGCGACAGCGCGAGCGCTGGCTTTCAATGTTGCCATTGTGGTGAGTGGTGCGTGATTCATGCAGGTTGTTTGCCGCCGCGCGGGCGCGGGATGCCCATTTTTTGACGGCGCTCCCACAGGTTTTTGCGGCTGATGCCCAAGCGCTGTGCTATTTCGGTTTCCGATAGCGCGTCTTGATTGTCCAGAACAAAACGCACGAAATAATCTTCCAATGAAGTGACGGCTGTTTTGGTGTTTGTTGCCGGAAGATCTAATTGTGCGCTGTCGAGTTCGCGTGCATTGGCATCGCAAAGTATCACCGCGCGCTGGATAATATTGTCCAGCTCGCGCACATTGCCTGGCCACGGGTATTCAGCAATGGCCTGTTGCGCAGCGGCAGATAAAGGCAGAGCAGAGCGCCCAATTTTTTCGCAGTAGCGCGCCAGCAGTTGTGTGGCGATCAACAAAATATCGTCGCCGCGCTCGCGCAGAGCCGGCAAATTGAGTTGCACCACATTGATACGAAAATACAAATCTTCGCGAAAGGTTTTTTCGTCGCACATCTTGCGCAAATCGCGGTGGGTGGCGGCGATCAAACGAATATTCACTTTGCGCGAGGTAACGGAGCCGATGGCGCGCACTTCGCTTTCTTGCAACACGCGCAATAAACGCGCTTGCGCTTCCAATGGCAGCTCGCCGATTTCATCCAGAAATAAAGTGCCGCCATCCGCAGCGGCAATCAAACCTTCGCGCGCTTGCGTGGCGCCCGTGAACGCCCCTTTTTCGTGACCAAACAATTCAGCTTCAATCAGCGTTTCTGGAATGGCGGCGCAGTTCACCGAAATTATCGGTTGCTGCGCGCGCGGGCTGCTGTTGTGTATGGCGTTGGCGATCAATTCTTTGCCGGTGCCGGTTTCGCCGCAAATCAACACCGTGGCATCGGTCGGCGCGACTTTATGAATTTTGCTGTAAAGCGCTTGCATCGCTGGGCTGTTGCCGATGATGTTACTCAGTGCATCAGTGGGATCGGATTTGCTCGATTTTTTCTGCGCGCGCTTGCGCGATAGCGCTGCACCTGCGCCGAGCACGCGCTGCACGGTGGCGAGCATTTCATCGTTATCAAACGGTTTGGCAATGTAATCCACTGCGCCGAGTTTCATGGCATCAATGGCGGAGCGCATGCTGGCGTAGCTGGTCATGATAATGACGGGTGTATCGCCGCAGCGCTGCAATAAATCGGTGCCGAGTGCGCCGGGCAAACGCAAATCGCTGATGACTAAATCAAATTGCTGTGGTTGCAGCGCAAGTGCAGCGGCAACACTGTCGGCTTCCGCCACATCGAATTGCTGGCGTTGCAAAACTTTTTTCAATGCCTGACGAATGATTTCTTCGTCTTCGACAATCAGGATGCGTTTCATAGAATCAAGACAAACAAAATATCGCGCTAGTGTTACCGCCCGCCCGCCTTCATGCAAGGCAGAGCGGCGCGCGCTGGGAACTTGTGCCAGACTGTGCACTCGAATACTGCACGATAGAGGAGATGGCCATGAAAAAATTGCTACCGTTTGTTTTGGCGCTAGCGGCGACTTCGGCGCTAGCAGACATCACCGTACCGCTGCACCAAGTGGATGAAAAAGGCGTGGGCGCTGCTGTGGGGCAGGTGGTTATCTCGGAAACGCGCTACGGCTTGGTGTTCACGCCCACCTTGCACGGGCTCACCCCAGGGCTGCACGGCTTCCATCTGCACGAGAACGCCAGTTGCGCGCCGTCCACCAAAGACGGCAAGGTTGTGCCTGCGGGTGCGGCCGGCGGCCATTACGACCCTGAGAACACCAAGGTACACGGCACGCCGTGGGGCAACGGCCATTTGGGCGATTTGCCGCCGCTGTATGTGGATGCCAAGGGCTTTGCCACGCAACCTGTATTGGCGCCGCGCTTGAAGTTGTCGGATCTCAAAGGGCGCGCGCTGATGATTCACGCCGGTGGTGACAACCACGCCGACCACCCTGCGCCAGTCGGCGGTGGCGGCGCGCGTATTGCGTGCGGGGTGGTGCGCTAAGGGGAACGGTGCGCAGCGATTTGCTGCGCCAATGCCGTCGCGCGGTGCTGCGCCTGCTGTAATGTTTTCGCAGATAATTTTTCCGCAGCGCGGTCGCGGTTTTGCACTTCTAGTGAATCGCCATTGACGGCGGCGAGTGCAAACCACGCATAGGCTTCCGCATAATTTTGCGTGTAGCCGCGCCCCTCGAAATACATCATGCCCAAGACGGATTGCCCCGTGCTGTCGCCCTGCATGGCGGCAGTGCGCGCCCAGCGCGCGGCTTGTGTGTAATCTTGTGGCACGCCCACGCCTTCATAATACATCGTAGCAAGTATGCCCTGCGCGGCTGCGTTATTTTGTTGTGCTGCCAGTGTGAGCCAGCGCGCGGATTCCGGATAGTTTTTTTCTACACCTTCACCGCGACTGTAAAAAGCAGCGAGCTGTAATTGCGCGGTGGCATCGCCGCGTTGTGCGCGCTGAGTAATGGCAGTTAATGTGCGGTGCGGTGCGGTTTGGCAGCCGCTGATGGCGAGCAATGTTGCGAGCGCCAAACTGCGCCAGTGCCTCATGGTGTTAATCATCGCCGTTGCGCAAGCGCTGTGTGTCATGCATTTCTTTGCGCACAAAAGCGACAACCAGTGAAATTACAAACAGCGCCGCGAGTGTGGCGAGAATTTTGAACAACATTTCGGCCGACCACACGCTAAACCACAGTTGCAATAACATCACCACGATGCCGGCGATAAACAATAATGCGCTGATGACGATGCTGTTTTTCATGGCTGTACTTCCACCACCACCGCTGTGCCGTAGCACAATACTTCCGTGACGCCAGCCATCACTTCCGTTGCGTCATAGCGCATGCCGATGATGGCATTCGCGCCCATGCGCTCAGCGTGATCGCACATCAAATCGTAAGCCTCAGTGCGCGCCGTTTCACACAAATTGGTGTAGATGGTGATATTGCCGCCAAACAATGTTTGCAAACCACCGAGCAAATTGCCGACCACCGAGCGCGAACGCACAGTAATGCCGCGCACCAAGCCGATATTTTTAACAACGCGGTGATGGGGTAACTCTAAACAAGTTGTAATCATGGATTTTTGCATGTGCCTTCTCCGTGTTAGCGTTTTAGATCGCGATAAAAATTTTCATGGCTGCCGAGTTTGAGTAAATATAAAATGATGTCAGATTCGCTGTACTCATAAGCCAGTAAAATTTCTTGTTGCTGGATGCGAAACTTGTGTACGCGCACACCGGTGAGATCCCCCACTTTCATTTCTCCAATAGCGGGGTTGGTCATAATGGATTTCACCGCCGCATCAACAACTATTTTTTGTTGCCGAGGTAATTTTTTAATCGCTTTAGCAAATTCATTGGTCTGTAATACTTTCATCCAAAAGAATACTCACTCACTTCGCCCGCTTTGGCTTGAGCTCTGGCGCGCAAGAGCCCGATGATGAAATCGTAAGAGAGATCAGGGTTCTGCTCAGCGATGCGCCCCAGTGTTGCCCAGTGCTCAATCTGTTTGGGTGCAGAGCGGTGCGAGGCTTCGCCGTAGATACGGGCAGATTCAACGAGGGCATCGTCAAGTTTGATGGCTGTGCTCATGGCGTATCTCTATAGAGGTTGAGAGTGCGTTTCAATTTACAACCTTTTGCAACCCGATAAAAGCCAACGAGAAAATGCGCAAAAACGCTGGATAAATTGCCATGCTTGCTCGCACAGGAAGAGGGGTATACTGAGCCTGTCCTGAGATGCGCGCCAGTCGGTTATGTCCTCGAGCCGATAATGCAAACTCCCACGGATGTATCTCGTTCACTGCCGGTGTGCACGTCCGCCTCGCGGAAAGCCTAAAGGCAATGCTGATACACCCACCTTGAACCTTGGGTTCAAGGCT
>CAZHQZ010000045.1:0-4420 GCA_964534675.1 uncultured Pseudomonadales bacterium
TATCCCAAAGAGTGATGCCATCATCGCTTCGCGTGGAGAGAAAGCCCGCTGCTGCGGGCTTTTTTGTTGCTGCCTACCATTAAAAAAGTAAATCCTGATGAAAACACTGACGGTTGAACATCTGTCTCATAATCTGCGCGGTATCGCGCATGCAGAGGGCGTGGTGTGGCTGGTAGATAATGCGCTGCCTACCGAGCAGGTGTTGGTGCGCGAGCGTGCGAGTTACAGCAATCGTGTAGAAGCGGAAGTAGTGGAGATTATTCAGCCCTCTGCGTTGCGCATCCAACCGCCTTGCGAATATGCAAGAGTTTGCGGTGGTTGCGATGTGCAACATCTGGATCACAATACACAGATTGCGTGTAAGCAGGACGCGTTGCGCGAGCAGTTGGCGCGCATCGACAATATCGCTGCGGTGCAGTGGCTGCCCACCTTGATGGCAGAGCCGTGGGCTTATCGTCGCCGCACGCGCATCGCGTGTCGTTGGCTGGCGGATAAAAAACATCTGGCGATGGGGTTTCGTCAGCGCCACAGTCAGACGATTGTTGAAATCAAGCACTGCGCAGTTTTAGTGCCAGCGTTGCAAAAATTATTGCCCAGTTTGCGGCGGTGTTTGTCGCGTTGGTCGCAGCCTAGGCAGTTAGGGCATATCGAATTGCTGGCAGCAGATAACGGTGTGGGGATGTTGCTGCGTGTAACTTCCTCCATATCACCTGTAGATGAAGCGCTGTTGCAAGCATTTGCTGCGGAGCAGGCGATAACGGTGTTTATCCAACAAGAAGAAAAAAAATCTGCGCAGTATGCATTTGGCAAAGATCAGGTATTGTTGTTGCAGCATAAAAAATCTAAAGGCGCACTGGCATGTATGCCTGGGGATTTTTTGCAGGCCAATGGTGCAGTAAATACTTTATTGGTTGATGCGGTATTGGCGGTGCTGTCGCCAAATACAACCGATTGCGTGTTGGAGGCTTTTTGTGGCTTGGGTAATTTCACTCTGCCTTTAGCTGAACAAGTGGGCAAAATTGTTGCGGTGGAAGTGAGCGAAACCATGGTGAGCCGAGCCAAACAGCAGGCTGCCGCGCTAGGCGTAGAGAATGTGTTATGGCAGGTATCTGATCTTGCCAAGAAAAAAAATTGCGAAACGATAAAAATATCAGCAAATAAAGTGTTGTTGGATCCACCGCGTGAAGGTGCAGCAGTGTTTTGTCAGCATGCGCCCTTGGATGGTGTGGAGCGCGTTGTTTATGTGTCCTGTAATCCGTCTAGCTTTGCGCGCGATGCAGCTATCTTGGGGCAGAGAGGGTTTGTATTATCGCAAGTTTGCATGGTGGATATGTTTCCGCAAACCTCGCATATCGAAGTGCTGGCTGTTTTCGATGTTCAAGCTAAATCAAAAATAAAAAAACACAGTGCATTGAAAAAAACGCCTATGAAAAAACTCAAACGTTAGGGCATGAGCTTGGGCAGCGACATCTGACATTGAATAACGCCTTTGCGTATGCCCCATAGTGTGGTTGCAGTATCTAAATTAAGAGCTGTTTGATGTGCGAAAGCGCGAAAGCGAGTTTGTTGTGCATCTTGACGCGTGGCAGGTAACAGAGAGTCATCCGAGCCGATCAAAATACCTAGTCCTTTGATAATATTGTTTTGCGTGATGACAATATCGGTTGCGGCTTGCTGCGTATTAATGAGTAATTGTCCATCGAATATCCATGCTTGCGCTTTGGCGTCGAGCCGCGACGATACATTGCCTGCGCATGGCGGCGCATTGATAGTGGGAAGGCGCTCACCCAACGAAAATTGCGGTAAATTTTGAAAGTATCCCAGCGTATGACTGCGTAAAAAAATGTCATTGTCTTTTACGGAATTAATGTTGTTTTTAATGAGAGGGTAGGAGAGTGTTGCCAGAATGTATGGAGGCTCTAAAACACCGGCGCGCGCTGCTGTGTGCGCGAGATGCACGCGTGAACTCAATATCACCATGTTTTTTGCGCTGACAGGTTGCGTAGGCAGTAGGTAACAAAAAAATATTGCGCTCCATACTGCGAGATAGAGTGCGCGTTGTTTGCGGTGGCGTATATCAGACCACACTAGGCCAAACAGGGATGGAAACCACGGCAACACCAAAGTTTGATAACGCTCTGCTGTTGCGGAGTTGGGATAAATTACTCGACCAAAAGCAGTAAATGCCGCGCTGACAATAATGCATGTAGACAAATAGAGGCAGAGCTTTTGTAACACGTTTACACGGCATGGGTGACGAAAATAATAAACCCAGTAGTACAGCGTGGTGGTCATGCCGACGATGGCAAGCGTGCTTCCTGCTATCGGCCACTCGCGCGACATCGGGCTGGATAAATAACGCGGCACATAAACAGCCATATCGCCGAGTGTTTTAAGAATAATACCGAGAGATAGCACCATGCTATTGCTGTGTTGCAGCGCGTTAATCACCACATGGGTGCTATTTTTGTCGTTGTGCATATACAGAATGCAGATAGCACTCAGAAGTAGCAACAAAAAGTAATGAATATGTTTTTTATTGCGCAGGATAAGCAGTGTGAGTATGGCAATTAACAGTGGCATCAAACCTGTAAAATTACACAGGGCGGCAATGGTTCCAAAAACAATAACCGTCAGCCATTTTTGTATTGAGTCTTCACAATATGCCAGCGCATAAAGGCTTATTAAGGCCAGCGTGTTGGACATATACCACTGCACATCCATGGCATACAAAAAATTGCTCACTTGTGTGGTGCTAAACAGCGCCAACACCAATAGGCTCAGCAGAATAGTGCGCTCGCTATAACTCCATGATGTTGTGCGTGTCGCACGCCAAATAATGGCTGCGTAAATGGCTTGGCACAGCAGCGCGACGGCGGTGGTGAGATCATTGCGACCACTAAGCCAGTAGTAATCAGCAAAAAATAATAATTTTGGAAAAAAAAGTCGGTGTGCGCCGCCATAGGCATCCAATAAATAAGCGGCAGACCACACGCCTTGAAATTGCCGCGCTATATCATCAACAAACTCCCACAAATCGCGGAAGGCACCTTGCCAGTGCAGCATACATGTAAGGTATAGCGAGAATAGCGTGAGACAGACTGCCAATGCCGCATACAGCCACGCAAACCCAGTTAGAGTGACATTGCTTTTCTGTGGCTGATTGCGTTCAATGCGGACACTGTTCATGGGTATTGCTGTTGTTGGTGATGATCAAACTTTTTCACAAAATACTGGCTCGGTTACTGTTGTGTGGCGCGGCGTTGTCAGTAGGGCTTGTTTTATTGGGTACGCATTCTGTGTTGGCTAGCACAGCCTCAATGCCCAATCCCAATGTGTTATTGATTGTCGCCGATGACTTGGGTGTGGGTGATTTACACAGCTTTTCAGCAACAGCACAAACACAAACGCCGACTATTGATACATTGGCTGCGCAGGGTATGCGTTTCAGTCGATTCTACACAGACAGCACTTGCTCAGCCAGCCGCGCCTCTTTGTTGACGGGGCAATCACCCGCAAGGTTGGGGTTTCATCCAGTCGCGCGCGGTATTTCTCCTGAAATCATTACGCTGCCTGAGTGGTTGCGCAACATGGGCTACAGCACGCATTTAGTCGGCAAATGGCATGTGGGTGAATTAAATGCAGATGCCATGCCTACAGCGCAAGGATTTGATTCCTTTTTTGGTTATCTCAATCAATGGTTTTTGCAGGGGCCGGATGAAAATGGCAAGCCGGTAATACGCGCGCCAGTGTATGAGAATCCGTGGTTACAAGATGAAAAATATTCGTGGAAGCAATATCAAGGCTATTTGCCGGATATTTTGACACAACGTGCCACGGAGGAAATTTCAACATTGGCGCGTAGTAATAAACCTTGGTTTTTGATGTATGCCACGCCGTTGCCACACGGTCCTTTGCATGTGCCGCCAGAAGTTAATGCGAGTCAACTCTCTGATGATGAGAAATATCGAGCAATGGTTCGTCATTTAGATGACAACGTCAGTACATTGTTGGCTGCTTTGCAAAAAACAGGACAACAAGATAATACAATTATTATTTTTCTCAGCGATAACGGTGCGCCAGAAAAAAGAGTCGGTAGCAATGCTGGTTTTGTGGGTGGAAAGGCGCATTACAGCGAGGGTGCTGTGCGCGCGCCTATGTTTTGGGTAGACCTCAAACATGTGCTCCCTAAGGCGTTGGATGAACGAGCCATTACGATAGCGGATATTTTTCCGACATTGGCGGCGCGTTTAGGTAAGCCATTGCCATTTGCAACCGATGGCGTTGATTTCAATAGTTTTGATAACGTCAAAAAAATTATAGATCGCCCTCTGTTTTGGATGACAGGATATGGCAGTTCTATTCTATCTATAGATAAGCAATGGCGCACCACGCGAAAATGGACGTTTCGTACCATGCA
>CAZHQZ010000045.1:4520-5614 GCA_964534675.1 uncultured Pseudomonadales bacterium
CGTATCGAGAAATGGCAGATTGATTCATTAGCTGACGTAAAAACCAGCGAGCCAACGTGGTTGGGTATTTCTGCGACACAAAACAGCCGCTGGCAAGGAAAAATGTCAGCGGCTGTTTTTTTTCATCGAGCCAATCGCGTGGGTGAATGGCCGTATTTTTTGGATGAAGCGCAGCTAAAAAATGAGTTGTGCGCTCAGTTGCATTGAGCGGAGCGCGGTGCTGTTAGCGTTGCAACAGTGCCAATTTGCCCGGCTTGCCGTTCCACTCTTCTGCATCCGGTAGGGCGGGTTTCATTTCTGTGATGTTTGGCCACTGCTTGGCCAGTTCGCTGTTCAGCTCGATGAATGCCGCTTGATCTGCAGGCAATTCATCTTCGGAGTAGATGGCGTTCACTGGGCACTCAGGTTCGCAGAGGGCGCAGTCGATGCACTCATCAGGATGGATAACCAAAAAATTAGGACCTTCATAGAAACAGTCTACTGGGCACACTTCTACGCAGTCAGTGTGTTTGCAGTTGATGCAGTTTTCGCCAACAACAAAGGCCATTGCAATGTCCTCAAATACTAGAGAAGAAAGGGGGTTCAGGTAGGGGCGACATTTTACCCATCTTGCGTGGGAGTTGTCCTACGATAAATGGCTGAAATGCTTGGACATTTGCCTAATTTAGCTCGGTTTTTAGCCGGTACAGCAGCTCCAACGCAGCTTTGGGGCTCAAGTCGTCAGGATTGATCTTACTGAGTGTTTCGACGCAGCGCGGCAGCGGGGCGGCAAACAGGTCTGGCTGACGGGGCGGAGCCACTGCGAGCGCCGGTGTTGCCGCGCCCGACTCCAGTGCATGCAGTTTATCTTTGGCGGCCGCCAATACCTCGCGCGGAATACCGGCCAATTTCGCCACCTGTAAGCCGTAGGATTTACTGGCTGCACCGTGTTGCACTTTGTGCAAGAACACAATGCCATCGTGGTGTTCGCTGGCATCCAGATGCGCATTAGCAACGCTTTGGCACTCGTTCGGCAGGGTCGTCAATTCAAAATAGTGCGTGGCAAATAAGGTGAAAGCGCGCACGCGCTCGGCGAGAAAATGCGCGCAAGCCCA
>CAZHQZ010000045.1:5714-10238 GCA_964534675.1 uncultured Pseudomonadales bacterium
GTTTGACGCATGTAAGTGGATTTACCGCCCATATTGGGCCCCGTAATAACTAGCATGCGCTGCTGTTCATCTAGAGTGAGATCGTTCGGCACAAAAGCATCGCCGTGGCGCTGTACCACTTGTTCAACAACCGGATGGCGACCATTAATGATGTCGAGTCCCGCTTGTTCGGTCAGCGCAGGGCGACACCAGTTGAGTGCTTCCGCGCGTTCAGCCAAAGCAGCCATCACATCAAGTTCAGCAACCGTGTGTGCCGAGGTTTGCATGGCGAGCAAATGTTCATGCAGGCGATCCAGCAGCGCTTCGTACAATTGTTTTTCGCGCGCCAGTGAGCGACTTTTTGCAGAAAGTGCTTTGTCTTCAAATTGTTTTAATTCTGGCGTGATATAGCGCTCTGCATTTTTTAAAGTTTGTCGGCGAATGTAATCGTCCGGTGCTTGTTTTGATTGCGCTGTGGGCAATTCAATGTAATAGCCGGAGACGCGGTTGTAACCCACTTTGAGATTGGGCAAACCTGTGCGTTCGCGTTCGCGTAATTCCAGTTGCACTAAATAATCGCCAGCGTTTTCGCTGATAGCGCGCAGTTCGTCCAATTCTGCATCGTAGCCTTCAGCAATCACGCCGCCATCGCGAATCACCATCGGCGGATTTTCAATCAGTGCTTTTTGCAACAAAGTAACGCTGTCTGGAAATTCGCTGATGTGATTGGCTAGTTGAGCGAGTGATTCGCCACTGCTGTGCAGTTGTGTGCGCAGCAGAGGAAAGCAAGCTAAAGATTGTGCAAGGCGTGTGAGATCGCGCGGACGTGCAGAGCGCAGCGCAACACGCGAGAGTATGCGCTCTATATCGCCCACTTCTTTTAAAACATCACGCAGCGCTTCGTAGCGGTAGTTTTCTAATAGATCAGTGATGCATTGTTGGCGTTGTTGCAGTGCAGCTAGATTGGCAAGCGGGCGGTGCAACCAGCGCCGCAGCAAACGCGCGCCCATTGCTGTAGTGCAAGTATTGACGACAGAAAATAATGTGTTTTCTTGTGTACCTGTAATGTTGGTATCTAACTCAAGATTGCGGCGTGTGGACGCATCCATATCAACCGCTTCACCGCGTCGCTCGACAGACAGCGCATGAATGTGCGGCAAGGCAGCGCGCTGTGTCTGTTTGACGTAGCTCATTAAACTGCCGGCGGCACACAGAGCGAGTGTCATGTCTGCGCAGCCAAAACCGGCGAGATCCTGTGTGGAAAATTGCTGCGTGAGTAAACGCTGCGCGGTGTCAAAATCAAACTCCCACGGAGCCAGTTTGCGTATACCGGCGCGTCGCGTAATCGCTTCGGGTAAAACAATATCATCTTGGATTAATAATTCGGCGGGGTTAAGGCGTTGCAGTTCGCCGATCAAGGCTTCTATGTTTTCTGTTTCCTGTACAGTAAAACGCCCGCTGGTGATGTCGAGCGCAGCAATGCCTGTGCGGTTTTCCACATGAAACAGAGCGACCAATAAATTGTCGCGCGCTTCGTCCAACAGTATTTCATCGCTTACCGTACCTGGCGTGACAATGCGCACCACTTTGCGTTCTACCGGCCCTTTGCTGGTAGCGGGATCACCGATTTGTTCAACAATCGCTACTGATTCACCGAGGCGCACCAAGCGCGCCAAATAATTATCAGCCGCGTGAAAGGGAACCCCGGCCATTGGAATCGGATTGCCGGCAGATTTTCCTCGCGCAGTGAGTGTGACATCCAATAAACGCGCAGCTTTTTTCGCATCATCAAAAAATAATTCGTAAAAATCGCCCATGCGATAAAACACCAGCTCGTGCGGATGCTGTGCTTTGATAGCGAGATATTGCTGCATCATTGGCGTATGCAAGCTGTTATCGGTGTCTGGCTGCTGAGTGGTCATGGAAGCGATGGCAGTAAAATTAATGGCTGGATTGTACGCGAGGTCTAAAGCGAAACAAGCGTATCAATAATAAAACGCAAGCTGAGACTAAACCGGCAATCAATGCTAACCAAAAACCGGCTGCACCCATGGCGGGTACTAAATAGTTGGTGAAGGTAAGGACGTAGCCCAGCGGCATGGCGATGCCCCAAAACGACAGCAAAATAATCAGCATAGGGATGCGTGTATCGTGAAAACCGCGCAGACCGCTGATGGCGGTCACTTGCAGTACATCAGCCACTTGAAAAATAGCTGCTAACTTCAGCAGTTGCACCGCAATGGCGATGACGGCGGCATCTTTGGTGTAAGCTGAGGCGATGAAGTGTGTACCGAGTGTCAGTAGTGGCACATAAAATAATGCAATGCACAAAGCCAGTAATAAAGTGCTGCGCGCCAGTTGGTGTGCTGTTTGATGTCTGCCTTGACCTACCAAAAAACTCACACGCAGCGTGAGTGCCATACCGAGACTTAACGGCACCATGAACATCAAAGAAACAAAATTGAGCACCAGTTGATGGCCTGCAACAACAATGGGCCCTAGCGGTGCGAGAAATAGTGCAATCACAGTAAACATGCTGACTTCAAAAAATAAAGTGGAGCCAATAGGAATGCCAAGGCGCAATAATTTTTTTATTTCCTGCCAACTGGGTTTGTGGATGTGTTGCAGTGGAGAAAGATGCTGAAAAGTTTTACTGTGCTGTAAATAAGTCAGTAAAACAATGAACGCTAAAATATTGGCAATAGCCGTTGCCCAGCCGCAGCCCACGCCACCCATAGCGGGCATGCCAAACTTGCCGTAAATAAAAATGTAATTGAGTGGCATGTTGATAAGTGTTGAGAGCAGAGAAACACCCATGATGACTTTGGTGTGTCCGAGTCCATCGGTAAAACCGCGCAGTGCAACAATGAGTAGCATGGCTGGCACACCCCACAAAAAACCGTGCAGATAGCCTTGTGTGATTTGTGCGGTGGCGGTGTCCAGTTTTAACCACACCAAAGCGGGTGCCACATGGCTCAGCAAAGCCATCATGATGATGGCAGAGCACAGTGCAATGTAGATGCCCTGCCAAGTTACAGGCGTGATTTTATGCAGCGTATTGGCACCGCGATGTGTGGAGATGGTGGGTTGCAGCGCCGTGAGTACACCGATAAAAAATAAAAGAATCGGCATCCAAAAGCTGTTGCCGATGGCAACACCGGCGAGGTCGCGTGCGCCGTAACGACCAGCCATCACGGTGTCAATGACGCCATTGGCCATTTGCGCTAACTGCGTCACAAGAATAGGGCCGCCGAGTGAGGCCAGTGTTTTCCATTCGCGCAGTGTGTGTTGGATGAGATTTGACATAGTGGTAGCGATACAAGTATTCGGCGCTATGATAGCCTGCTTGCCGTGTTAAAACTGCTGGGGATTCCGCAAGGAACAAGGATTTATTTCAGGTGATAAATCAACAAACGCCGGTGTTTGTGGTGCAGCGTCAGACATTGGATTGGTCAACCATGACAGTGGAAACATTTCGTTCTGTATCGGAAGATTTTTGCCGTTTGTGGGGAAAACCTGCTGATTATGTATTTCGCTTGATGCAGTTGTGGAATCAAACATTTGCATTGGATTATTTTCAAACGCGCGCCGCATTAAAAAATATTGCTTTGCTAAACATTACTGAATCTGATGCGCAATTTATTCCTTATCAAAACTACAACAATATTCCAGATAGTAAGGGTTTTTATATTTTTTTGGATGACGACGACTGGGTGTCTCCAGATATTGCTACTGTGTTGTCTGCGCAATCACCGGAAACAGAGCAGGCCTTATTGTGGCGCACGGTGAGTGTCGGTAGCCCGCAGCAAGAACATCCGGTGTTTGTGTGGGGCTTGAATGGGCGCTGTATGACCAATAACTACGCGGTGAGTGGCGTGTGGCTGGATCATCTTCAAAAAATATCTCAAGTAGCGCAGCATGCGGCTGCTGAAAAAACCTTGGCGAACTTTGCGGCAGTGAAACAATTGGATGCGGCGCTGACAGTGAGCAACAAAAGTCCTTGCTCCAGTGTGTCGCTAGATCGCGGTTTGCAGGGGGATTTTTCGTCAGAAAAATTAGCGAGCTTGGTAGAAGGTTATTTGCAGAAAATGGCTATGCTCACCCCAGAGCATTTGTGGATGGGGGAGTGGTCTGCGCCGTGGATAGCGCAGACTGTGGCTCTCTTTCAAAAAGTTAGCGATAGCCGTATTGCTTGAGAGCGGTGCAATTATTTGATGCGCATACCCGGTTGTGCGCCGCTGTCGGGTGTCAGCAGAAAAATATCGCTGCCACCGGGGCCTGCTGCCATCACCATCCCTTCCGACATGCCGAACTTCATTTTTCTCGGCGCGAGGTTGGCAACCATCACGGTTAAACGTCCAACCAGTTGTTCAGGTTGATAGGCAGATTTAATACCGGCAAAGGCATTGCGCTGTTCGTTGCCAAGGTCAAGTGTCAGTTGCAGCAATTTATCTGCGCCTTCTACATGCTGTGCTGCAATAATTTTTGCAACACGCAAATCAATTTTGGCGAAGTCGTCAAATTCAATCGTCGGTGCAATGCTGT
>CAZHQZ010000046.1:0-9937 GCA_964534675.1 uncultured Pseudomonadales bacterium
GTTTTTATCTCTATGGATAATGCGGGTCAGAGTAACACTCGATAAATCGTGATTGCAGCAATCAATCGCCGTAATACACGCAGCCGCTGGTGCAGGTTTCTTTGACGATAATTTTGCTGAGCAGGGGTAGCGCAGGTTTCAGTTCACGCCAGATCCAGCGCGCGAGGTTTTCGCTGGTGGGGTTTTCAAGGCCAGCGATGTCGTTGAGGTAGTGGTGGTCGAGGCGCTCCCACACGGGTTTGAAGGCGGCTTTGATGTCGGCGAAGTCCATCACCCAGCCGCTCTGTGCATCAACCGCGCCTGAAACATGAATCGACACTTGGAATGAATGGCCGTGCAGGCGAGAACATTTATGCCCTTCGGGGACGTGAGGGAGGCGGTGGGCGGCCTCAATCGAGAATTCCTTGTAGATTTCCATGCGGTTCTCAGGTGCAAATGCGGGGTAAAAGGGCGGGTGGCGGGCGATTCTAAAGCAATCAGGTAGAAAAGCGACCATAAAAGCCGTTTGATAGCCTCGGACGGCTTGCCTGACGGCCTTGATTTTCTTACAATGCGCGCCCTTCGACCTGCCTCAAAAGGCGGGCGTTTTTTGGAGTGAGCAAACATGTACGCGGTAATTGAGTCTGGTGGCAAGCAACACCGGGTTGTTGAAGGTGAAGTTCTCAACGTCGAACTGCTGGAAGCGGCAGCGGGCGAAAAAATTGATTTCAGTGAAGTGCTGATGGTTGGCAACGGCACTGATGTGAAAATTGGCGCGCCCTTCGTGGCTGGCGGCAAAGTATCTGCGGAAGTGGTGGGTCACGGTCGTGGGGACAAGATTCGCATCATCAAATTCCGTCGCCGCAAGCATTATCGCAAGCAGCAGGGGCACCGTCAGTGGTTCACCCAAATCAAGATCACCGCAATCAGCGCGTAATAGCAGCGCAGCTACAGAGGTAAATAGACATGGCTCACAAAAAAGCAGGCGGTAGTACCAAGAACGGTCGCGATTCCCAGTCCAAACGCTTGGGCGTGAAGATGTTCGGCGGCCAGAAAGCCGTAGCGGGCAATATCATCGTGCGTCAACGCGGCACTGAGTACTACGCCGGTGCAAACGTAGGCATGGGCACAGATCACACGCTGTTTGCCAAAGCAGACGGTGAAGTGAAGTTTGAAGTGAAAGGCAAGCACAACCGCCGTTTTGTCAGCATCATCGCTGCTTAATCGCTGTCTTGCCCTGAGAAAGCCCCGCAATGCGGGGCTTTTTTGTTTTAAGCTAGTTCGACTTAAAAGCGCCAAAATAGCCTTGTTGCTGGACGTATCCCCATGAAATTTGTAGATGAAGTGCCCATCTCCGTACACGCGGGAAAAGGCGGCAATGGCTGCATGAGCTTTCGTCGTGAAAAATATGTGCCGTTTGGCGGGCCCGATGGTGGCGACGGCGGCGATGGCGGCAGCGTATACCTGCAAGCGGATGCCGCACTCAACACCCTCATTGACTACCGCTACCAGCGTCGACATCGCGCTAAAGACGGCCAATCTGGACACGGCGCAAATTGCACCGGCCACGGCGGTGACGATTTGGTACTGAATGTGCCGGTGGGCACTACGGTGATCGACGAAGACACCGGCGAAGTATTGGGCGATTTAACGCAGGCCAAGCAGCGCCTGCTAGTGGCGCAGGGTGGTTTTCACGGCATCGGCAATGCGCGTTTTAAATCCAGCATCAATCGCGCGCCGCGTCAGACCAAGCCGGGGCAGCCGGGTGAAGCGCGCAACCTGCGTCTTGAATTGAAAGTACTGGCCGATGTGGGTTTGCTGGGCCTGCCCAATGCGGGCAAATCAACTTTGATCCACGCCATTTCTTCCGCCCGCCCCAAAGTGGCGGATTATCCGTTTACCACCTTGGTACCGAATCTCGGTGTGGTCAGCGTCAGCAAAATGCGCAGCTTTGTGGTGGCGGATATTCCAGGTTTGATCGAAGGTGCAGCCGAAGGTGCGGGCTTGGGTATTCGTTTTCTCAAACACCTTACGCGCACGCGTTTGCTGCTGCATTTGGTGGATGTAATGCCGCCGGATGGCTCTGATCCTTTTGACAACATCCGCGCGATTGAAAAAGAATTGAAAGCGTTTAGCCCCACGCTGGCAGCGCGTCCGCGTTGGTTGGTGCTGAATAAATTGGATTTGATTCCAGCGGATGAGCGTGAAGCGTTTTGCAAAAAATTGTACAAGCGTTTAAAGCTGACAAAAAAAATGCCGCACTTTGCCATTATCGCTGCCAGCGGTGAAGGCACGCAGGATTTATGTGAAGCCATCATGTCGCACATTGAGTTGGAGCGTGACATGCAGCAGGAAAATTCAGAATTGGCGCGCGCCGAGGCGGATATTCAACGCGCCATGCAAGAAGAATCCCGTGTGGCGATTGCGCAGTTGGCAGAGGCGCGTAAACAAGCACGTTTACAAAAAAACAGTGAAGATGGCGATGAAGACTGGGATGAAGATTGGGACGACGGTGATGTGGAAGTGCATTACGTCCAATAAATAAAAACAAGCAAAAGGTTAGGGGCGGTGAGAGCAGAAATACAGGAAGCCAAACGCTGGGTAATTAAAATCGGCAGCGCGGTGTTGACGGATGACGGTCGCGGTTTGGATCGCGACAGCATTCAGCATTGGGTGGAGCAAATTGTCGAGCTGCGTCAACGCGGTATTGAAATTGTGTTGGTGTCTTCCGGAGCAGTGGCCGAAGGCATGAGCCGTTTGGGTTGGAAGAATCGCCCAGATGCGTTGCATGAATTGCAGGCGGCCGCCGCGATTGGTCAAATGGGTTTGGTGCAGGCTTATGAATCCTGCTTTCAACAATACGGCATCCACACCGCACAAATTTTGTTGGATCATGATGATTTATCGAATCGTGAACGCTATTTGAATGCGCGTAGCACCATGCAAACCTTGATTGAGTTGGGTGCGATTGCTGTCGTCAACGAGAACGACACCGTAGTTACCGACGAAATTCGCTTTGGTGATAACGATACCTTGGCAGCTCTGGTTGCTAACTTAGTGGAAGCCGATTTGCTGATTATTCTCACTGACCAAGACGGTTTGTTTGATAAAGATCCGCGCAGCCACGCGGATGCCAAATTAATTGCTTGCGCGCGCGCCAGTGATGAAACACTCGAAGGCATGGCGAGCGGCACGGGAGGGCGTTTAGGTCGTGGCGGCATGAGCACAAAAATTCGCGCAGCAAAATTGGCGGCGCGTTCTGGCTGCCACACTGTAATTGCCAGTGGGCGCAGAAAATCTCTGCTGCGTACTTTGCATGAAGAGACCACGCCGATCAGTTTATTGGTGGCGGATGAAAAACCGATGGCCGCGCGCAAGCGTTGGCTGGCGGGGCAGTTACAGACACGCGGCACGATAGTGTTGGATGCGGGTGCTGTGGATATGGTGCGCCGCAAGGGGAAAAGTTTGCTGCCCGTCGGTGTAAAGGATGTGCAAGGTGATTTTGAGCGCGGTGATATGGTGATTTGCGTTGATGAAAACGGTAATGAAATTGCACGCGGCTTGATCAATTATCGTGCGGAAGAAGCGCGAAAAATTATTGGCAAATCAACAGCGGCTATCGCGGCAGAGCTGGGTTATTTCAGCGGTGAAGAATTGATTCACCGAGATAATTTGGTTGTTAGCTGATGCCTGGTCTTTTGCAGAAAAATTTTAGGTTTTATTTGTTTGTTTGGTTTTCTCTCTTGGTTGTGACTGGTATTTGCCGTCTTTTTTTGCTGCCAGAAAATGCAACTCTATCAAATATCTTGGTTTCAAGCGTTTATTTTTCAACAGTCTATTTTGCTATTGTCTGCTTGTTTTTGCGGTATTCAGTATGGTGTTTGTCGTTGGTTTGGTTGGCGTTGCCTTCTTTGTTATTTGTTGTGGGCTGGTTGCGTTGGTATTGGGCTGTGCCGTTATTGGTATTGTGGGTTTCTGCACTGGCACGAACGATATCAATTGAAAGAAATGCCCATTGGAGACTGACTGGTTCGCAATTTGCAGGATTGGTGCTTGTCCTTGTATGGGTGTATTTCTCTGGGGCAGGTGGCTATGGACACCAATCTCCTGACTACATTATGCACAATGGGCGTTTGTTAGATCTTATTCGTGAATCGTGGCCGGTACATTTTTCGGATGGTTTGTGGGTAAGACAGCCAAACTTTGGACTGCAACACAGTTACTTAATAGGCTATTTGGGTTATTACCTGCCTGCTGCATTGCTAGGTAAATTGTTTGGTGAGCAAGTCGCTTTTGAGTTTATGCATATATGGACCCTTGTGGGGTGTTGGCTTGCCGTATTTTGGTTATGGCAGCTAGTTGGTCGTGCATGGGGTGTGTGGGCAGCCTTATGTCTGTTATTTTTTGGTGGATGGGACGCGATTGGAGTCTTAGTTTCGTTGTTTGAACAAAGTGTGCAATTTCATCAACCATTTAATTGGATGACAGTAGGGAAGTTTTTTAGTGAACTACATCTTGACACAGGTAGTTTGGATTTTTGGCCGGTGAGCCTACTGCAATATTTTTTGGGTGGGTATCTGTCGAATGCAGCAGAGCTATATTGGTCTCCTCATCAAACTATAGCTGCTTGGGTGTGTGTGGGGGCAATGCTTTACGCATTTCTGCAACGTAGATTTGCTGTTTTGTGCTTTGTGTTTGCATTGTTGGCATTTTGGTCCCCTATGAATATGGTTCCAATGGCGGTGTTATTGGTATTCATGCTGTTTAGCGAAGGCAGGCAAAGCGTCTATTTAGCAATGACATGGGAGAATGTTCTCGCAGGTGGAGCAGCGTTGTTGTTGTTTAGTGTGTTCTATTTGGCCGGTAGTGTTAGTGATAATCCATTGTCCTTCGCGTGGAAGAAAATTCATGAATTTAAATCGTGGGGGTGGTTCTTTCTGTTTCATGTGTTGTCTTGGGGGGTGTATGCCGCTGTTATTTTTAGTAATTGGAAAGAGGTTGATAAATGGCAAAGGGTTGTTGCTTCCCCTACATTTTTGTCGCTATTTTTGCTCTCGTTAGTTTTTTACGGCCAATATAATGACTTGTTATGCAGGGGGATTACTTCTTTGTATTTTGTTTTGTTGGTTCTGATGTTAAGAAATATAACATTTATCTATAAAAAGAATAATTTCTTATTGTTGGGTATTGTGACTGTTTTACTTATTCCTGGATTTGGGTCAGGGATTGCGCATGCACAGAGAGCGTGGCTTCATCGCATGGAAAAAGTTCAAGGGCAGTCAGTGATAAATTACGGTAGTGGTTGGGAGTTTCTCGGTCGTTCGGATTCATTTTTTGTAAAAAATATTGCAAAAAAAGATATTTCTGCAATCGAGCCTAGTCAAGTGGACGGTGAATAGGTATGAGTCGGTGGTTGTTATGGGGGATGGTCATTGCGCTAGGTGTGACAGCATTTAGCGTACTGGCGCTGTCGCAAGGTGAAACCGTCAATGCGTTATGGGTGGTGATTGCGACGCTTTGCACCTACGCCATTGCTTATCGTTTTTATGCGCAATTTGTTGCGCGACGTGTGATGGAGCTCAACGATAGACGTTTAACACCGGCTGAACGTCACAACGACGGTTTGGATTATGTGCCCACGCATAAATGGGTGCTGTTTGGTCATCACTTCGCCGCGATTGCCGGTGCGGGTCCGTTGGTGGGGCCTGTATTAGCCGCGCAAATGGGCTATCTGCCCGGCACTTTGTGGATATTAGTGGGCGTGGTGTTGGCTGGCGCGATTCAAGACGCAATGATTTTGTTTATTTCCACGCGGCGCGATGGGCGTTCACTCGGCGAAATTATTCGCATGGAAATGGGTAACGCCGCAGGTGCGGTGGCGATGCTCGGTATTTTGGCGATTGTGATTATTTTATTAGCTGTGCTCGGCATGGTGGTGGTGAAAGCCCTGGCAGACAGCCCGTGGGCAGTCTCCACTTTGCTGGCAACAATTCCGATTGCCTTGTTGATGGGAGTCTATTCGTGCTGGTTTCGTCCAGGAAAAGTGGGCGAAGTATCGTTGATAGGTTTTGTGTTGCTGATGGCGGCGTTGTACGGCGGTCATTGGGTGGCAGCGCATCCGGTGTGGAGCGCACTGTTTACTTTGAAAGGTGAAACGCTCGCTTTGGGTTTAATTGGCTACGGTTTTATTGCTGCGGTGTTGCCCGTGTGGTTGTTGCTGGCACCGCGCGATTATTTGTCCACTTTTTTGAAAATCGGCACCATCATCGCGTTAGCGATTGGCATTGTGATTGTTGCGCCGCCGTTAAAAATGCACGCCATTACGCAATTTGTGGATGGCACTGGACCTGTATTTGCCGGTTCCTTATTTCCATTTTTATTTATCACCATTGCCTGTGGTTCTGTCAGTGGTTTTCATGCGCTGGTGTCATCAGGTACTACACCAAAAATGTTGGAGCGTGAGTCGCATATTGTTGCGATTGGTTACGGCGCAATGTTGATGGAATCGTTTGTCGCGGTGATGGCGATGATTGCGGCGTGCGTGTTGGAACCCGGCGTTTATTTCGCGTTGAATAGCCCGGCGGCAGTGATTGGCGCAACAGTAGAATCTGCTTCGCAAGCGATCAGCCAGTGGGGTTTTATTGTTACGCCCGATATGCTCACGCAGTTGGCAAAAGATGTGGGCGAACATTCGGTGCTCTCGCGCACTGGCGGTGCGCCCACTTTCGCTGTGGGTATGTCAAAAATTTTGTCTGATATTACAGGTGGCTCATCCATGATGGCCTTCTGGTATCACTTTGCGATTTTATTTGAAGCATTGTTTATTCTGACGACATTGGATGCAGGAACGCGTGTGTGCCGATTTTTAATACAAGATTTTTTGGGCAACGTGGTGCCTGTATTGGGTAATACGCGCTCTTGGATAGCCAATATTTTTGCCACAGCCTTGGCTGTGGGCGCGTGGGGCTGGTTTTTGTATCAAGGCGTGACCGACCCATTTGGCGGCATCAATAGCTTGTGGGCGCTGTTTGGTATTGCCAATCAAATGTTGGCGGGCATGGCGTTAATTCTTGCTACTGTGGTATTGGTGCGCATGAAAAAAATGCGCTATGTGTGGGTAACGGCGTTGCCCGCTGCTGGCGTGTTGTTAGTGACGTTGTTGGCGGGTTGGCAGAAAGTGTTTTCACCTGATGTGAAAATGGGTTTTTTAGCGCACGCAGAGAAATTTTCTGCGGCCTTGGCTCGCGGTGAAGTGCTTGCGCCCGCAAAAAGTATGCGGCAAATGCAACAAATTATTTTTAATAATTATGTGGATGCTGCAATGGCACTGCTGTTTATTGCGGTAGTGGTGTCGATATTGTGTTGTGCGCTGCGCGTGATCTGGCGGGCACATCAACACCCCGCAGTGACGGTAAATGAATCGCTAGTGGTGTGGCGTGCGGAGCATGAGTGGCGCAATGAGGCGGTGTGGCATGAGTGATCGCATCACCCTAAAAAGTATTTGGCAGCGAGCTGCGCAAACATTGCAGCTTATGGTGGGTGTGGGTGATTACCGCGCTTATGTTGCGCATATGCAAAAGCACCATGCAGAAGCGCCGGTGCTGTCTGAGCAAGAATATTTTCGCCGCTGTCAGAATAGCCGCTACGGCGCAGAAGAGGGCAGCATCAAACGCTGCCCTTGTTGATTCTCTGTATAAGCAGCAGTTTATTCAACCGCCGCAGTTACAGGAAAAGTTTTCATAATTTTTTCAATGGCGATACGCAGTGCGGCGCGGCGTTCGGCTTCGTTGCCATTGCCATTTAAGATGCGCGTAACCGAGCTGTGCCAAATGACTTGCCCTTGTGAGTTAAACGCAGCGAGATGCAATTCGCCACGGTTATACAGCACAGTTTGTGCTTTGGGTGCCTGCAAGCCTTGGAAAGTGGGCAGCTCGTCTTTATCAAAAGTCCAACGCAAACCGTAATCGTTAGCTTCAGAATTGTTGTTGAGCGCAGTCGTGTCGCTTTCTTCGGTTTCTTCTTGTGTGACGACAACGCGGTAATCGAGTGTGATGTCAGCGTCGCCTTTGGCAACACGCTTAAAGCCGCGATCATTCATCAACATATCTACATATTCACACACCACGCGGTTGAACTCTTGTGTGTGACCGCCGGTGGGAACGGTGTGATCCATGCCGGAAAAATCCCAGCGATAGGTTTTTACGTCTTCAAAATCGGCGCTGGCTTCGGTGCTGTAAGTTTCAACGTGTGTGCCTCTCGATGTGGAGCAGGCAGCAGTAACGCCGGTGAGTAAAATCAGCGCCAAGCGAACGCAAGTGTGTCGAAAGAAAATAGAAAAAAAAGAGCGTGTCATTACCGGTTACCGCGATTGGATGAAGTGTTAGATGTGTTGGGCGTAGCTGCTTCTACTTCCACCGTGACGGGAATCCATTTGTTGATAATGGCGCGCAGCATGCCATCTCTTTGCATATTGGAAAGTTGTTGATTCACGGCTTGCAGCAAAGTGTTGTTGCCTTTGTTGACTGCCCAGCCTAAACGTTCTTCCGTCAATTCATTGTTGAGACTCATGAAATCTTGGCGCGATGCATCGGTGGCAAGTGACCAACTGGTTGCCGCATCGTGAATAACAAAATCGACGCTGCCACTTTTGAGTTTGGCCAGGGCTTCACTGATGGATTCGCAATGTGAGATGGATGCATTGTGTAAATTGCCATTGGCAAATGTTTCGCCGGTGGCGCCTTTCACCACAGCAACGCGCGCATCGGGGCGGAACAGCGTGCCTTTGTAGCCAAAGCGTCCGGCATCTGCGTAGCGAATGATCGCCATTTGTCCTGCGCTGAGATAAGTGTTGCTGAAATCTACTAGCTTGCTGCGTTCGGGAGTGATCGACATGCCTGACATGATGATGTCGATTTTGCCTGCTTGCAGCGCGGGAATGAGTTGATTGAACGCCAATTCGACAAACTCTGGTTTGCGGCCGAGTTGCTGCGCAATGGTTTCGCCAGCGGCGATTTCTATGCCGGTGAGCTGTCCGTCTTGCTTGAACACCAGTGGTGGATAATTGGGCGATACACCGATGCGCAGTGCTTCTTTAGCGAGTGCGGTGCTGGCGAGTGCGAGACTGGTGAGCAGCAGGAGTAGTCGAGTGAGCTGGCGCATGCGTGTGCCTCCTTGGTGGTTTTGTTAATGCGTTGCATCAGCACGCAATGATAACTGGTCTCTACTCAAAAGAAGCGCATGGACAGATCAATCGCGTGGCAATGTTTGGTCAACCCGCCAATGGAAATGAAATCGACACCGGTCTCTGCCGTGGCGCGCAGATTTTGGTCATTGATGTTGCCGGAGGCTTCCAGCAGGGCACGCTGCGCTGTGTGGCGAACAGCCTTGCGCATGTCATCCAGCGAGAACTCATCCAGCATGATGATTTCGCAGCCGCTGTGCAGTGCTTCGTCCAGCTCGTCGAAGTTTTCGACTTCCACTTCTACCGGTTTCCCAGGAGCAATGCTGCGCGCCTGCTGTACGGTCGCAGTAATGCCCTTGCAAGCGGCGATATGGTTTTCTTTGATGAGAAAGGCATCGTACAGACCGATGCGGTGGTTGTGGCAGCCGCCCACGGTCACGGCGTATTTTTGTGCTGTGCGCAGGCCGGGGATAGTTTTGCGGGTGTCGAGTAGATGCACGCCTGTGCCATCCACTAGATCAGCGTAGTGACGGCAGGTGGTAGCTGTGCCGGCCAGCAGTTGTAGAAAGTTTAGAGCGGTACGCTCAGCAGTGAGTAAGCTGCGCGCCGCACCGTGCAGCGTAAACAGCGTGCTGTCACTAGCCACGGCATCGCCTTCGTTGACGCACCATGTCACGCGGATGTTGGCATCCACCTGACGCATCACCTCATCCACCCACGGTTTGCCACACATAATCATTGGCTCGCGTGTAATGATGCGCGCTTGGCCTGCCTGCT
>CAZHQZ010000047.1:0-9841 GCA_964534675.1 uncultured Pseudomonadales bacterium
GGCGGTTTTGGCACGATGGATGAATTGTTTGAAGCGCTGACCTTGGTGCAAACAGGAAAAGTCGCCAAGTTTCCTATTGTGTTGGTGGGCAGAGATTACTGGAGCGGCTTAATGGATTGGCTACACAAAACCATGCTGGCGGCGGGCTGCATAGGCGAAGAAGACTTAAGCTTGCTGCATTTGGTGGACACTGCCGATGAAGCGGCGCGCATTATTATTGATCGCCACCACGCGTATCCTGATGTAGTGGGCGGTGGGTTTTGACGACTAGCTGCGTGCTTGCAATGGCGATAATTCTGCATTGTTGAGCATGGTAGTCAGCGCAATCAGTGGCAAACCAATCAGTGCGCTGGGATCATTGCTTTGTACGGATTCCAGCAGCGCAATGCCGAGCGATTCGCTTTTGCAACTGCCGGCGCAATCGAAAGGTTTGTCTTTTTCTAAGTAGTAGGCAATTTGTGCGTCTGTCAGTGTGCGGTAGCGCACGGTTGTCGGCACAATCGTTTGTTGAAGTTGTTGGTTCGCTGTATCTAGCAGCGCGAGTGCGCTGTGCAGTACCACCGTTTTTCCGTTGAGCATTTTTAGTTGTTGAAAAGCCGCTTCATAACTGCCGGGTTTGCCCAATATTTTATCTTCAAATGCTAATGTTTGATCTGCGCCAATAATAAGCGCGTTAGTAAATTGCGCGGCAATGGCGTGAGTTTTTTCCATGGCTAAACGTGCGGCGAGTATCACTGCGGATTCTCCAGTGTGCGCCGATTCGTCAATATCAGGATTGGCACACACAAAGGGTAACCCCAATGTTTGTAATTGCGCTTTGCGGTAGAGGGATGAGGAGGCCAGTACGAGTGTTTTCATCGTGAGTGGTTTGCTTATGGCAGTGCGGCGATATTGTCAAAGCGCAGTTGTGGTAGTTCGCGTGTGAAACGTTTTTTGCGGCGATAGGGGAAAATGTCTTCCACGCTGCCGTGTCTGATGCGGTCTTGCATTTGTCGCCAAAAATCAACGTGGTATAAATCGCTGTGGTATTTCTCAAACGCACGCTTGGCTTTGGGGTTGCCGGTGAAAAATAGGCGAAACTCTTCGGGAAAAACATCAAATGGGCCAACGGTGTACCAAGGCGTGGATGACATCTCCTGCTCTTCAGTTTGCGGTTCGGGAATTTCTCGAAACATGCATTCTGTCAAGAAACAAATTTCATCGTAATCGTAAAAAACCACACGGCCGTGACGGGTAACACCAAAGTTTTTTAGCAGCATATCGCCAGGAAAAATATTGGCTGCTGCAATTTGTTTGATCGCGTTGCCGTATTCGTCCATCGCTTCTTCTATCTGTTCGTCAGTAGCATTGTTGAGATACAGGTTTAACGGGATCATTTTTCTTTCGGAGTACAGGTGGCGTATTACCAGTTCATCGCCTTCAATGACCAGTTGTGAGGCGGCAACCGTTTGTAATTCATGCAACAACTCTGTTGAAAAGCGGTTGAGTGGAAAGCGGAAGTGGCTGAACTCTTGTGTGTCTGCCATGCGACCTACGCGATCATGACGTGATACGAGGCGATATTTCTCGCGCACTGTTTCATGGCTCATTTCTTTCGGCGGATCAAATTTGTCTTTGATGATTTTGAACACAATGCCGTAGGATGGCAGAGTGAAAACTGTCATCACCATGCCTTTGATGCCTGGGGCAATAATAAATTGATCGTCTGATTGTTGCAGATGGCGCAAAAAACTGCGGTAAAACTCGGTTTTGCCGTGTTTGTTTTGCCCGATGGCGTTGTACAGCTCGGCAATTTCTTTGTTGGGCATCAGTTGTTTGAGAAAGGCGACAATTTGCCCAGGAATAGGTGTGTCCACCATGAAATACGAGCGCGTAAAAGAAAAAATAATACTAACGTCGTCGGTGTCAAAAATAGCAGTATCCACATACATTGCGCCGCGCTCGTTATTGATGAGCGGAATTACAAAAGGCATGTGGCAGTCATTGCCGCAGATGCGGCCAACGAGATACGCACCTTTGTTGCGATAGAAAATAGATTTCAGTAGTTCGACCACAATGCCTTCGCGCGCAGCAGGCATGATGGGCAGTACGCGTTCTTTGATCGCCAGCACAATATTGCGCACATCGCGCTCCATATCTTCCATCGCAATATTGAGTTGGTAGTCGGCAAGAATGCGATAAATCAGCGCGCGAATACTGCTGCCGATGGGATAGCGATTGAGCAAACTTTCGTGGGTTTGGCAGAGAGGCGAGCTGTTTTCACTCGTGACAAACATCATTTGGTCGTCGATGCGCGCGTGGCCAAATAGATAGCAGCACACGGAGTTGTAGAAGGTTTCCAATAGCTCGCGGTTGTCTAGTGTGGCGATGTGCTGGCTGAACACGGGTTTTAGCGCGCGCCAGAATTGGTTGTCTGCGTGAGGGGTGCCGATGTGCTGCTGTAGCTCCTCGGTGATCTCGACAATAATTTCTTTATATAAATCAATACGTTGCTTGGATATTTCCTGTGCGTCTACCCAGCGTGCCTTTTCAAATAGCCCGCGCGCACTCTGCGTCATCAATTGAAAGCATTGAAAATAGCGTCCGAAGCCGGTAAGAATAAGGCTGGTGGCCTGTTCAAGGTTTGACATCCGGTTGTTTGCACCTCGTTGTGTGGACAAGCATCCTATCATGCAGACGTAGAGACACCATGAAGAAAAGACACACTATGCAGATAACAAATAGACAAAAGAGCACAGTTATTTTTCACCTCAGCCCAGTGTTGTCCCGCGCGCTGTTATTGCTAGTGGCACTGCTTGCTACTCCGTGGGCAGATGCAACGCTGTACGTTTACCGTGGTCCACACGGTGAAAAAATGGTGACGAATATTCCGCGTTACGACTACGGCTACAAATTGCTTGGGCAAGATGAAACCGTAGAAGGCGTCGGAAAATTTATGGGGCGCAAAGGTTGGACTGCGGCCGATTTGCCAACGTGGGCATCCAGCAAAAACTATCACCGAAAATGGGTCAATTCTTCCGAGTTTGATTCGTATATTCGCACGGCTGCATTGAAATACGGTGTTGAGCCATCGTTAGTAAAAGCAGTAATACAAGTGGAATCTAACTTTGACCCTGAGGCAGTGTCGCGTGCAGGCGCGCGCGGTTTAATGCAGTTAATGCCAGGCACGGCCGCGCAATATTCTTTGGGTATGCAGCAAATTTATAACCCACAGCGCAATATTGATGCGGGCGTGCGGCATTTGGCTTACCTCAAGACGCTGTTTCCCAATAATTTAGCGTTTGTGGTGGCGGCGTACAATGCCGGTGAAAACAACGTCATTAAATACAACGGCATTCCACCGTTTCCTGAAACAGTGGATTATGTGCAGAAAGTAAAATACTCGCATAATATTTTTAAGCGCGTTTTTTACTGAAAAAAATAGCTAGTGTTTATTGTTTTGTCGTAACACTTCAAACAAACACACGCCAGTCGCCACGGAAACATTCAGGCTGCTGGTTTCGCCTTGCATAGGAATGGATACCAATTCGTCGCAGTGTTCTTTCGTGAGGCGACGCATGCCGCTGCCTTCTGCGCCCATCACCAAAGCCATCGGTGTTGCGAGCTTGCTTTCATAGAGTGAAGCCGTGGCTTCGCCTGCGGTGCCAGTGATCCAAACACCCGCCTGCTGTAGCTGTTTGAGTGTGCGCGCCAAATTGGTCACCACCACCAGCGGCAAGTAATCGGCTGCGCCTGCCGCCACTTTGCGCACTGTGCTGTTCATACTGGCGGAGTTGTCGCGCGGCACCACCACGGCGTGTGCGCCGACCGCCTCTGCAGTGCGGATACACGCGCCGAGGTTGTGGGGGTCTGTCACGCCATCTAAAACCAACAACAGCAATTTTTTGCCGTGTTGTTCAACTAAGGTGAGTAAAAAATCTTCGTCGTACTGCTCGCCTTGTTGGCATTCAGCGATGATGCCCTGGTGATTGCCTGCGCACAGTTTGTCCAGTTGTTTGCGCGGTGTGTGGATGATTTCGATGTTATTGCGCTGTGCTGCATCAATGATTTTTTGTACGCGCTCATCTTGACGACCTTGCTGCACATGAATGCGCAGCAAGCGCTGCGGCTGTGATTTTAGGATAGAGGTAACGCTGTGGATGCCGTGTACCCATTCGTGTTGGCTCATGATTTCTTGCTGCCTTTCTTGATTTCTTTTTTGCTTCGTTTGGTCTCGCCAGCCGTTTTCTCCAGCATTTCCAAATCAATTTTTCTGTCGTCTAAGTCTACGCGGATAATGCGCACCTTTACGCTGTCACCCAAGCGATAAATATCGCCACCGCGTTCGCCGATCAATCGCTGATTAGCTGCATCGAAGCGGTAGTAATCGCGCTTGAGCATCGTGACGTGCACTAATCCTTCTATATAAATGTCTTTCAGTTCGACGAATAAACCAAAATTGGTGGCAGCGTTGATGACGCCATCAAAACTATCGCCCACATGTTCCAATAGATATTCACATTTTAGCCAAGCGACCACATCGCGCGATGCTTCGTCAGCACGGCGCTCGCAGGATGAACACTGAGCGCCGAATGCATCCATGGTGGCATCGTCATACGGGTAGATTTTTTTCTGCGGCAGTGCGGGCGCGGTTTCAACACAGCGCACGGTTTTTAATTCACGCTGATTGCGAATGAGGTAGCGAATGGCGCGGTGTACCAATAAATCAGGATAGCGACGTATCGGCGAGGTGAAGTGGGTGTAACTGGGGTAGCCGAGACCAAAATGCCCGATGTTATCCGGCTGATACACGGCTTGGCTCATAGAGCGCAACAGCATGGTTTGAATCAGATGTGCGTCATTGCGCTCGGCAACAGCACTGAGCAGGGCTTGATAATCCTTCGGTGTGGGTTTTTCACCGCCGCCGAGTGTGAGCCCTAAACCGCCGAGAAACGCACGCAGGTTTTTGAGTTTTTCTTCACTTGGGCCTTCATGCACGCGAAACAAGGTTGGCACTTTCTGTTTTTCGAGTAGGGTGGCGGCACAGGTGTTGGCAGCCAACATGCATTCTTCTATCAGTTTGTGCGCTTCATTGCGCACCACAGGAATAATGCGCTCAATTTTTTTATCGGTACTGAACAAGATGCGTGTTTCTTGGGTGTCAAAATCCATTGCGCCACGCACATCGCGCGCAGCATGCAATGCTTTATATAGAAGATAGAGTTGATCGATGTGTGGAACCAGCTCAGCGTGCTGTTGCCGTGTGGCGCTGTTGCTATCGGCTTGCTCGGCAATGATGTTGGCAACGGTGGTGTAGGTGAAGCGCGCCTGTGAGTGCATCAAGCCTTCATAGAATTGAAAACTGGATATGCGGCCTGCCGCACTAATTTTCATTTCACACACCATGCACAAGCGATCGACATGGGGATTCAAGGAACACAAGCCGTTGGATAGTTTTTCCGGCAGCATGGGTACAACGCTGCCAGGAAAATACACCGAAGTGGCGCGATGCGTGGCTTCTCGATCGAGCGGGCTGTTCGGTGTCACATAATGCGAAACATCGGCGATGGCGACATACAGCGTCCAACCGCCACCTTTGCGTGTTTCGCAATACACGGCATCGTCAAAATCGCGCGCGTCTTCGCCATCAATGGTAACTAAAGGTAGGTGACGCAAATCGACGCGGTGTTTTTTATCTTTTGCTAAAACGGTATCAGTCAGTGCATTGGCTTCTTGTTCAACATCCGCCGGCCATTGCCAAGGAATGCCGTGATTGTGCACGGCGATGCGAATTTCCATACCGGGGTCTAGGTGATCGCCGAGCACTTCTGTCACTCGCCCGGTCGCCATGTGGTGATTGTCTGGATAGCGTTCGATTTCCACTATCACCATTTGCCCATTTTTTGCGCCGTTGCGCTGTTGCGGCGGAATGAGAATTTGCATGGCAATGCGTGCGCTATCGGGTTTTACAAATAGCAGACCATTTTCTTCGATCAATTTTCCTGCCAGTTGTTGATGTGCGCGCTGCAACACTTCAACGATGTGTGCTTCCACGCGGCCGCGTTTGTCGATGCTGCGTGGGCTGGCCAATACGGTGTCGCCATCAAAAACTTTGTGCATTTCACGCGCGCTGAGAAACAGATCTTTGCCGCCATCTTCAGGGCGCAGAAAACCAAAACCATCGCGATGCGCGAGCACTTGACCTTTCACTACATCAGCCTTGTGTGCAGGCACAAAACCGTTGCGGCGATTCTGTAATAGTTGACCATCGCGACACATGGCGCCGAGGCGGCGGCGCAGTGCCTCTATTTGTTCTTCATCACGAATTTTTAGCACAGTGCACAATGCGGGGTGATCCATCGGCCCTTTGCTGTTTTCCAAAATAGAGAGGATGAACTCGCGGCTGGGAATGGGGTTGCTGTATTTTTCTGCTTCGCGGCGATGATGTGGATCGCGCACGGTTTTGACTTTGCCTGCGGTTGGTTGTGGTGAAGATTTTTTTGTCTTTTTCATGGGCGCGCCGTGAAGTGGGCAGAGCGATGGGGGCGGTTGAATTGCTGTGCCGGATTATTGCAGAGCGCGCCGCGCATAGCTACGCGAGCGTTGACAGTGTGCAGCCCTGCCAGTACAGTTCGCGCCCTGAGCCCAGATGGCGGAATGGTAGACGCGCTAGCTTCAGGTGTTAGTGACTTATGGTCGTGGAGGTTCAAGTCCTCTTCTGGGCACCACTTAAATAGAAACAGATAAAAAGCCTCGCTAGTCGGGGCTTTTTTGTGCACGCGAGATTTGCTGGTATTCCTGCTGTGCTGCTTGAATCGGCTATGATGAGCGCGCTGCTTCTATTCATTTATATCTGCATAACATTCAGGTGAAAGAAATGCGTCTGCGATTGCTCTCGGTGTTTGTGCTTTTGTCGGGTTTGCTGCAAACCGCGTTTGCAGAAGAAATTGGCCATGTGGATACAGTGTTCAAGTGGATAGGTCCCGATCACAAAATTGTGGTGGAGGCGTTTGATGATCCGCAGGTGCAGGGGATTTCTTGTTATGTGTCGCGCGCCAAAACAGGTGGCATTAAAGGTGCGTTTGGTTTGGCAGAAGATCCGTCTAATTTTTCTGTCACCTGTCAGCAAGTGGGCGAAATCCGTTTTCTAGCACCGTTGCCGCGCAAGCAATCTGTTTTTAAGGAAGGTGCATCGTTGGTGTTCAAGCATGTGCAAGTGGTGCGCATGGTGGATGAGAAACGCAACACGCTGGTGTATTTGACATATTCCGATCGCGTGATTGAAGGCAGTCCAGAAAATTCAGTAACGGCTTTTGCGATTCGCAATCAAAAAATTCCGCTGAAGTGATGTTGTTGTAATAAGTTGTTGCGATAAAGAATGAATGGTCGGGATAAAAAAAAGCCCGACTCTCTGGGGGGAGGAAATCGGGCAAAGACCATTAAGGAGTGAAACATTTAAGGAACTGAACCCTATGGATAACTTGCGTTACCCAACCCTTTTGACTTGTGGGGGGGGTGTCGAAAGGGCGAGTTCAGTATTGACCAACTGGAGCAGAAAGCCAAGCGCTATTTTCCTCGGTAGGCAAAATCGCATGAAATCAGGTGTAATCTGCCAACATAAAATCTTTTTATTTCAATAAGTTACGGGTTGTTCATCATGTTTAAGGTTCAGACGTTTAACAAGATTGCCATTAAAGGACTCAACCAATTTGGTCGGGAGAAGTACGAAGTCGCCAGCGAGATCAGCCATCCTGATGCCGTGTTGCTGCGCAGCCACAAGTTAGCAGCTACTGACGTTGGAGAGAGTGTATTGGCCATCGCCCGTGCGGGTGCTGGGGTCAATAATGTCCCCGTGCCGGAGATGACCGAGCGCGGTGTGGTGGTGTTTAACGCCCCTGGCGCAAACGCCAATGCGGTGAAGGAGTTGGTGCTGGCGGCGATGCTGCTGGCCTCCAGAGACATTCTGGGCGGTGTGCGCTTTGTGCAAGATGAGCAACAGGAGACCGACGATGCGGCGCTCTCGCGCTTGCTGGAGGCGGAAAAGAAACGTTTTGCAGGGCATGAGTTGGCGGGCAAAACACTGGGCGTGGTGGGCTTGGGTTCGATAGGATCGCTGGTGGCGAATATGGCGCTGGAGCTGGACATGCAGGTGCTGGGTTTTGACCCTGCTATCTCGGTGGATGCTGCTTGGCGGCTCTCGCACCGCGTACAGCGCGCGGAGAACTTGCAGAGCTTGGTGTCGCGCTCCGATTTCATCACCCTACACTTGCCGGTGCTGGATGCCACGCGCGGTATGGTCAATGCCGAATTGCTCAAGGCTTTTCGCCCTGGGACTTGTTTGCTCAACTTCGCCCGCGAAGAGATCGTGGATAACGCGGCGGTGCTGCAGGCACTGGAGCAGAGGCAACTAGGGCGATTCATTACCGACTTCCCCACGCTAGCGCTGCTGAAGCATCCGCGCGTGATTCCCATGCCGCACATCGGTGCCAGCACCGAAGAGGCGGAAGAGAACTGTGCAGTAATGGTGGCGAATCAACTGATGGATTTTCTGGAGCACGGCAATATCCGCAACTCCGTCAATTTTCCTTCCGTATCGCTGGAGCGCACGGCCAGTTATCGCTTGGCGGTGACCAATCGCAATGTGCCAAAAATGCTGGGGCAGGTGCTGTCGGTGATTGCGGAGTCAGACATCAATGTGGCGGATATGATTAACAAGAGTCGCAATGACATCGCCTATAACTTGATCGACATCGCGGCGCAGCCAGATGCCGCTACCTTGGCCAAGATTCGCGCCATTGATGGTGTTATCAATGTGCGTTTGCTCTAGAAATTGATTGCAAGCCATCGGGTTTATCTGCTCGGCGGCTAACGTGTAGAATGCCCCGTTCTTCAACAATTACTTTAAGTGTTCGCTTTGATTGATCTTCTGCAAAATCTGATAATTTTCAATAAGTTGCAGTTGATTTCTAAGGAATAGAATTAAGGGTTTTTTCTCTATGCGGCTCAAACACGTCAAGCTGGCTGGCTTCAAATCTTTTGTGGATCCCACCACGGCCACCTTTCCCAGCAACCTCACTGCCATCGTTGGGCCTAACGGTTGCGGTAAATCCAACATTATCGATGCCGTGCGCTGGGTGATGGGGGAATCTTCTGCGCGCAACCTGCGCGGCGAAGCGATGACCGACGTTATTTTTAACGGCTCAAACAATCGCAAACCGGCTGGGCAGGCGAGTGTGGAGCTAATTTTCGATAACTCGGATCACACTCTGTTGGGCGAATACGCGGCCTACAGCGAAATCTCGATTCGGCGCGTGGTCACGCGCGATGGTCAGTCGCAATATTTCCTCAACGGCACCAAATGCCGCCGCCGCGACATCACCGATATTTTCCTCGGCACCGGCTTGGGGCCACGCAGCTATTCCATCATCGAACAGGGCATGATTTCGCGCTTGATCGAAGCCAAGCCGGAAGAATTGCGCGTGTTTATTGAAGAAGCGGCGGGGATTTCCAAATACAAAGAGCGCCGCAAAGATACCGAAAGCCGCATGAAGCGCACGCGCGAAAACTTGGAGCGACTGACCGATATTCGCGAAGAGTTGGAGCGCCAACTGATGCACTTGCAACGCCAAGCGGCGGCGGCAGAAAAATACGGCATCTATAAAGAAGAAGAGCGCCTGCTGAAAGCGCAGTTGGCGGCGTTCCGCTGGCAGAAGCTGGATGGTGAAGTGAGCCAACGCGACCATTTGATCCGCGAGTTGGAAGTGCAGGTGGAGGCGTTGGTGACGGCGCAGGTTTCTATCGACACGCGCATTGAAAAATTGCGCAGCGATTTCACCGAGCAGACCGATCGTCTCAATACCGT
>CAZHQZ010000048.1:0-3347 GCA_964534675.1 uncultured Pseudomonadales bacterium
ATGCGTTTTGATGTGAACATTTCGGTGCGCAAACACGGCGCGCCGCTGGGCACGCGCACGGAAACCAAAAACCTGAATTCTTTCCGCTTTATGGAAGACGCTATTGCTTATGAAGTAGAGCGTCAAATCGAATTGATTGAAGACGGCGGCAAAGTGGTACAGGAAACCCGTTTGTATAACGGCGAAACCAAAACCGGCCGCTCCATGCGCAGCAAAGAAGAAGCCAACGATTATCGCTACTTCCCCTGCCCAGATTTATTGCCCGTGGTGTTGGATAGCGATTACATCGGCGCGTTGCGCGCTGCACTGCCCGAATTGCCCGATGCCAAACAGGCGCGTTTTGTGCAGCAGTATGGTTTATCCGATTACGATGCCAGCCAGTTGAGTGCCGAGCGCATTACAGCCGATTTTTACGAGCAGACCGTAGCCGCCAGCGGCGATGCCAAACTCGCTGCCAACTGGGTGATGGTGGAGTTGCTGGCCGCGCTCAATAAAAATGGCTTGGATTTGGCGCAAAGTCCCGTGTCGGCTGCGCAGTTGGGTGGCATGATTGCGCGCATTAAAGACGGCACGATCTCCGGCAAAATCGCCAAGCAAGTATTCGAGTTGTTGTGGAATGAAGGCGGCAGTGCTGATGCCATCATTGAAAAACACGGTTTGAAGCAGGTGTCGGATTCCGGCGCTATCGAAAAAATTGTGGATGACATCATCGCCAACAATCCGCAGCAGGTAGAGAACTACCGCAGTGCGGCGGAGGATAAACGTCCGAAGATGTTGGGTTTCTTTGTCGGTCAAATCATGAAGGTTTCGCAGGGTAAAGCGAACCCGCAACAAGTGAACGAAATTCTTTTGAAGAAACTGCAAAGTTGAGGCAGTAAAACCATGACAGAACCGGTAACAGAGCCCGTGGTGGTGAAGAAAAAAGACAAGAAAATTGTCGAGAATGAACATCGCACGGAAGACCAGTTGCGAGAATTCTTACATGTATTACCACCCGCTGGTTTTGATGCGGATTTTCATGTGCTACACAATGCGTATAAAAGTTTGAAGCCGGATGAGTTTGAGCAATTTATTGCTATGTTCAAGGAATCTGGCCGTAATATCGAAGCTAAAGGCCCATATGGTGAAACGATTATTGAGTTAGTTAGACAGCACAGACATGGTGATGAATATTTGCCCGTGCTATCCTAAAGCCAGCCAATGCCAGTAGATATTTTAGGGGTTTGTTTATATGAGTCAGTCGTTATTTGATCGTATAGGTGGAATGGAAGCTATCATGGCTGCCACGGACGTCTTTTATGAGAAAGTTGTTGCTGATCCTGTGATCAATAAGTTTTTTAACGACACTAATATGCCTAATCAGGTGCAAAAAATGGTGTCGTTTATGACTTGGGCTTTTGATGGTCCTAGTGAATACAAGGGAAAAGACTTGCGTGCGGCACATAAGCATCTTGTTGCACAGCAAGGTTTAAATGATGAGCATTTTGATGCAGTAGCTAAACATTTGGTTGCTACTTTGCGGGAGCTGAATGTGCCGCAAGATCTTATTGATGAAGCGGTAGGTATTGTTGCTGCAACACGTGATGAAGTTCTTGATCGTTGAGGCTTGATATGCAATTAATTTTTGACAGTATTTGCGTTAAAAAAATAGATGATTCACTGCAGTGGTTTAATCCTGATGCCTTTGCATGTGTTCCTTTATCTGAGAGGATAAAGTGTGTGTTAGAAAAGCGTATTAGTTTTTTTAGCAAAGGGCAGCAGTTAGATTCGCGTGAGGCGTTGAAAAATTATCGTGAATGGTCGGCAACATTGCAACACTAATGCTGGCCTTTTGACACATAAAAAAACCGGCAAATGCCGGTTTTTTTATGGGTGCCGATGTTGAGTTTATCGGCGCGTGATGACGATAGGCATGTCATCGCTGGGTTTAGGCAGCGGGAAGGTCTGCATATAAACATCCGGCTTGGCATGGCGCGCTTCGAAATCGTAACGCTTCATAAATTTAAACAGGAAGTTGCGGTATTCCATTTGTGCAAAGTGCATACCGATACATTTGTGGCCGCCGCCGCCAAATGGGTGGAACTGGAATGCATGTTTTTTATGCTCAGCACGTTCGGGTGAGAAGCGCTCTGGATCAAATTTGAAAGGGCTGGTCCAGTATTCTTCCATCCAATGCGTGAAGCGCGGCAGCGTCAGTACCATGGTGTTGGCAGGCACTTTGTGGCCAGCCATTTCACACTCGCGAATGGTGCGGCGCGGTACAGATGGCACGGAAGGACGAATACGCTGTACTTCGTTGAACACCATCTGCATGTAAGGCAGTTTTTCTTGGTCTTCCCACAACAGGCCGTCGAGGTCGATAGAATCAATTTCCTGCTGCAATTTTTTCTTGATGTCTGGGTGGCGTGCGAGATAGTAAATGGTGTGGGTGATGGCGGCGGTAGTGGTGTCGTGCGCGGCAAACATCAAAAAGATGGCTTGGTTGGTGACTTCTTCGGGTGAGAAAAAATCGCCATTCTCGTCAGTGGCGCGGCTGAAAATGCTCAGCATGTCCAAGCCTTCGCCGCGACGTTTTTGGTCGATCATCGGACGGAAAAAGTTTTGCAGATTGCGTTTGCCGATCATGCCGCGATGATAGACAAAGCCAGGGATATTCCACGGCACCAAGTACATCAGACCGGCAGTGGCATCAACAAACGCTTTGTTGAGATAGCTCACGCGATCGCTTTTGTAATCGGTTTCACCGGCAAAAATTTCAGCGGCAACAATCAACAATAATTCTTTGATGTGCGTAAAGAAGGGAATAGTTTTGCCAACGTCAGCATCCCATTCATCCAGCGCACGATCATAAATGCGGTTGATTTCTTTGGTGTAGTGTTGCAACGCTTCGTTTTTGAACGCGTTTTGTACAATGCGGCGTTGGTGTTTGTGGTGATCGAAGTCCTCCATGATGAGGCTGCCTTCGAAAAACTTTTGTACGCGATCGCCAAAACCCATTTTGGAGGAGAAGTTGCGCTCGGTATCCAACAGTATTTGCTGCGCCAAATCAGGACCCATAGCCAACACAGCGCGCATGCCGATAGTGGAAACGCGCTGCAACAGACCGTATTTTTTATAGCGCTCCTGCGCCCAAATAAAAGGGTCTTTGACGTAGCTGATGGTGTGACCGATCACCGGCAAGCCGTAGTCGCCGGGGATGTGGTCTAGGTCGTTACAGTTGGGCTGATGAATATAATCGCCGTACGGTTCAATAACTTTAGCCATGAGTTTACTCCTTACAGATGGCGAGCATCATAAGGAGTGCGGGGCTTGTTACCTATCCGATATTCGTCGGGTGTCCCTTGCGC
>CAZHQZ010000048.1:3447-9803 GCA_964534675.1 uncultured Pseudomonadales bacterium
GAGAAGCGCTCTGGGTCAAACTTGGCTGGGTTGCTCCAGTATTCCTCCATCCAATGCGTGAAGCGCGGCATCACAAATACCATAGTGTGCGCAGGGATTTTATGGCCTGCCATTTCACATTCGCGAATGGTGCGACGCGGAATCAGCGGCACAGAAGGGCGGATGCGCTGTGTTTCGTTGAACACCATCTGCATATAGGGCAATTTTTCTTGATCCTCCCACAGCAGGCTGTCCAGATCGACGGAGTCGATCTCTTGCATCAACTTCTCTTTCACGTCGGGATTGCGCGCCAGATAGTAGATGGTGTGGGTGATGGCAGCGGTGGTGGTGTCGTGTGCGGCAAACATCAGGAAGATGGCTTGATTGGTCACTTCCTCGGCGCTGAAGTATTCGCCGAACTCGTCTTTCTCGCGGCTGAAGAAACTTAGCATGTCTTTGCCGTCGCCACGGCGTTTCTCGTCGATCATGGCACCAAAGAATTGTTGCAAGAATTTTTTTCCTTGAATGCCTCGGTGATAAGTGGTGCCTGGAATATCCCAAGGCACGAGGTACATCACGCCGTTCACTGCATCCAAAAAAGCTTTATTTAATTGGCGCACGCGCTCGCCTTTGTAGTCGGTTTCGCCAGCAAAAATTTCAGCCGCAACCACCAACAACAAATCTTTGATGTACATAAAAAATGGAATAGTTTTGCCGACATCGGCATCCCACTCATCTAGCGCGCGGTCATAAATGCGGTTGATCTCACGCGTGTAGTGTTGCAGTGCATCGTTTTTGAACGCGTTTTGCACGATGCGGCGCTGGTGTTTGTGGTGTTCGAAATCTTCCATAATCAAGCTGCCTTCAAAGAAGGTTTGTAGCCGTGTGTGAAAGCCCATTTTGGAAGAGAAGTTGCGATCCATATCCAGCATAACCTGCTGCGCCAAATCAGGCCCCAGTGCCAACAGACCGCGCACGCCGGTGGTCTGCACGCGTTGCAGCAAGCCGAATTGTTTGTAGCGTTCCTGTGTCCAGATCAGCGGGTCTTTTAGGTAACTAAATGTATGACCAATTAAGGGCAGGCCATAATCGCCAGGGATGTGATCCAGCTCGGTGGCATTGGGTTGATGGATGTAATCGCCGTAAGGTGAAATCACTTTTGCCATGCAAAAATCCGCCTGTTTATGAATAAAGAAGGAGCGTAAAAACAGCTCCATTCTAGGCGCAGGGTTTTGGCAAAAAGATGTGCTAAATCAAAGAGTGGTGAATTGGCTGTTTGATGGAGATCAAGGCAGCTCGCCCAGCTCGCGCAGGGTTTGGCGCATTAAATCCAGTTCTACTTGTCGCGTCATGTAGGTAAATTTTTTATTCCATTCGGCGTAGCGTTGTTCAAAGTCTGCTAGCGGCAACTCTGCCTCTTTGATGCCGATGCCGACGACGGTTTGCGGGAAATAGTCTGGCCCATACCAGCCGACATGCGCTTGCTGAAAAGGTTTCAGCAGCGAGCGAAATGCATCCGGTGTGTAACGCCAGTAATCGTTGGGTGTTTCGTGGATGAAATAATCCAACACCGAACTCATCACCAGTAGGCCGCCCGGTTTGAGTATGCGGTAGATTTCAGACACGGCTTGATGCGGATATTCCACATGCTCCAGTGTGTCCATCAAAAACACCGTGCCGGCGGTGCTGTCGGGCAAGTCAATGTTGTGCAGGTTTAATACTTTGTCTACACCGGGGCCAGCGCGCATATCGCAACCAATAAATACTTTGTTTGCGAACAGCGGGCGCAAATCAGTTTCTTGCGCAATGCCTTCCACTTGATACGAACCAAATTCGTAAATAGGCTCAGTGATTGGCAGAGTGTCCAGTACGATGTTGATGTATTTCCACAGAGATTTGCGCATTTAGGTGTCCAGAAATTGAGTGGCAATTTGTTCGGTGCGCGCGCGAATGCTGTCACTTTCATTGGCGAGATGGTGGCGCGCTTCGGCAAGGTAGTGTACTTGTGCGTTTGGCATTTTTTTTAGGATGGCGGGGATGTTGTAGCGCCAGTCTACGGTGTCGTCGCGCTCGCCTTGCAGTATCAGTGCGGGGATTTTAATTATGGGTTGTTTGGCAAAACGTGTCAGCCAGTTTTTCATCGCGCCCACCCACGCTACGGTGAGGTGGCGCGGTTGCAGTGGGTCTTCATAGTGGCAAAAACGCAAAAATTCTCGATTGGATGAATTATCGCGGAAATTTCTAGGTAGACACTTGATGAAGTGGCGCAATAAAAGATACGCAGTATGTCCCTGTGGTTGCCAGTGATAAGGGCGCAGCAGCGGCGAGAAAAAAATCAGTTTTTTTATACAGTTTTGAAATCCCGTCATGCAAAAATTCATCCATGCAGCGCAGCCTGTACTTTGTCCAAAACCCAACGTGATAGGCGGTAGCTCGGTATTTGTGCTGGCTTTGATAACGGCATCAATGGCGTGCGCGTATTCATCAAAATCGTGAATCACTGCGCGTGCGCCGGATGACAGGCCGTGGCCAGGCAGATCAAAAGCGATCACGGCAATATTTTTTTGTAGTAAAAACTGAATAACGTGGCGATACAGACCGACGTGATCGAAATAGCCGTGTACCATCAATGCTGTTTGTTGTGTATTTTCTGGCAGCCAGTACTGCACGGCGAGACAGTGTTCACCGCTGTTGACCGTGCCGATGCGGTGTTGGCTGCGCAGTGCATCCAGTTGATAGAAACGGCGGTATTCCTCAAAGCCATCTGGTTTTTTATCCAGAACAGGATCAAATTGTAGTGGTGTAAGTGCAGATTGCAGCGACAAAAAACTTTGCATAACTGTCGCCTACAACAGCATAGGAATTTGATTGTGCGCGCTGGCGCTGGCAGCAAAAAACCAGCATTCAATCGTGTGGCATTTGTCGGTGATCGCGGGCGACCATGCGGTGCGATGTAAATTCATGTGATCAAAAAACAGTGCGTCACCGGCTTTGAAGGCGGGGCGCAGCCACGGCGTGTCGCTAAAATTTTTTTCGACGTAGGCGGGACCGACAGTCCAATCAAAACGCGCGCCGTCAGTGCCGGTTTGCACAATGGTTTCAAAACGGCGCGGCACGATGTCTATGCCGGGGCTGCTGGAATCGCCGCCGCAATCGGTGAGCGCAACCCACAAATTCATGCTGCGCACGTCTTTGCCCATGAAAGCGCCGTCTTGGTGCCAATCGGCTTCGCCAGCGATAGGGTCGACGCGGCGCAACACCCATTTTTTTACCGAGACGCAGGGTGTTTCGCCAAAATATTCTGCCAATAATTTTTTGAGTTGTAGTTGGCGGTACAACTCCATCACATCAAACAAGCCGCGCGGTGAATCTGCTGCCCACACACCGCCGGTTTCCGCAATAAACTTTCTGCCCACGCCGAGTTTGTGATGTGTGTTCAAATACTGTGACGGCGAATAGTACGGATTGTCGCTGTCAATCACTTCACCGGCGGCGCGCTGATTGCGCGTGCTAACGGCCTGCTCAATATCGTGTTGCAGAGTGCTCAATATGGAATGAGGAACGAGATTGCGCACCAATAGCGAACCGTGTTGTTGCACGGCGCTGTTGAGTATTTGTGCGTCGAGTTGTGTTGCCGCTATTTCAGGAATTACTGAAGAAGTATTCAGTGATAGCGTGGCATCAATGGCGGGCGGAAAAACTGTCGTGGGCGCAGGCCATTGCGTGTGGTGAAAGCCTTGCACGCGCAAATCCACCAATTGTTTTTCGATCTGCACATCGGCGTGCAAACGATTTTGCTCTGATAGCAGCGCAATGGCTTCCTGCCACTGCCCGTTGCGAGTGAGTTGGCTGATTTGTTCCTGCATCGTGCTCATGGCGCTGCGTCCCTAGCTGTGCGACGTGGATAATGTACGAATACTAGAGAATATTCAGCAAGCGATCTAGCTCGTTCAATTCATCGGTGGCGGAACACAGAAACACTTCTTCGCAACCGGTAGAGGCCATTTCTGCCAGTGTGTCTTTAATGGCGTGTTTATCAAAATTTTTCATGCTGTTGGCTACTGGGCGTGCAATTTTATCGCCGAGAATTTTTAAGTAATCGTAAACGTAGTCTTTCATTTTTTCTTCGGCGTTATCGGTCAAGCAGTACCAAAAGCCGCCCACTTTTTGCGGCCCAGTGTTGCGGTTAGCAGCTTGCCAAGCTTGTTCAGCCATCTTGAAAAAACCTGCGGTTTCTGCGGCTGAGCCAGACATAGAAAACGAATACACGCCGTCTGCCCAATGTGCGGCGCGCGCCATGGCTTTGGGCCCCATTACACCGGCGAGAATCGGTGGGCCGCCAGCTTGCACAGGTGTGGGGCCAACGGGGTCGGCACCTTCAAACGGTGGTAGCCCTGCCCAGATGTTTTTCATGGTGAGGATTTGTTGATCTTGCCGCTCATGCCGATGTGAAAAATCGGCGTCCACTGCGCGGTAGTCCACTTCGCGTCCACCCACACCCACTGTGACGGTGACGCGACCGTTGGACAGTAAATCCAAAGTGGCTAGTTCTTTCGCCGCCCACACAGCGGAGTGCATGGGCAACACATACAGTGAAGGCACGATGCGCACACGCTCGGTCACGGCGGCAGCAAACGCCAGTGTGTTGCGCATTTCCAAGGTGTAGCCGGTGATGCGTTCACCGCAAGACAGGCTGTGAAAGGGACCTTGTTCAATGCGTGCACACCAATCGAGTATGGTGCGGCGGGTGATGGATTTTTTCATGTAGGGCAGGCAGATACTGATTTTCATGAAACTCTCCCATGATGGTTAATTAAAAATTATTCCGGCAGTTCTTCGATGTAATTTTTGCCGCCTAAGCGTTGAATGTTGCGCAAAATCCAGCGTTGGCGACCGCGTATATAGCCGCTGGGTTTGTTGGCTTGGTAGACGCGCGGGTTGGGCAGTACGGCAGCGAGTAGCGCGGCTTCTGCAGGTGATAATTTCGCCGCACTTTTTTTGAAAAAATATTGTGAGGCGGCTTCTGCGCCGTAAACACCGTCGCCCAATTCGACGATGTTGAGGTACACCTCCAAAATACGTTCTTTCGGCCACAGCGTTTCAATCAAGACTGTGAAATACACTTCCATACCTTTGCGAAACCAGTTGCGCCCACTCCACAAAAAAAGATTTTTTGCCGTTTGTTGGGAGATGGTGGAAGCGCCGCGTGTTTTTTTGTGCGTTTGATTGTAAATGGCGGCTTTTTCAATCGCGTTCCAATCGAAACCAGCGTGCTCGGCAAATAATTGATCTTCCGCTGCCACTACAGCCACGCCGAGTGTGGGCGTAATTTTTTGCATAGGTACCCATTGATAGCGGCGCTGATAAGACTCGCTAGAAAACCATGATTCCACGCGCCGCTCCATCATCAAACCGGAAGTGATTGGTGGAAAAAAGCGCAGTAACACCGTCAGCGCCACGGTGCTGGCAAAAAATCCTAGCAGGCAAAGTGTTGCGAGGCGCAGCAGGCGTTTCATACGAGCAGTGTGCGAAATACGCGCCGCAATTTAAGGCGCACTCAATTGCTGTAAATCGTATTCAGTGGTGGGGTCGTCGCGCACTACCGATAGACCGCGTATCGCCATTTGTCGCGCGTGCGCTGTGTCGCCGCGCTGTGCATAAATGCGCGACAGTTCCAAGTACGCGCGTGCTTCTTGCGGTGCCAGTGTTTGTGCGCGTTCAGCCAGCGTTTGTGCGCGGGCGTAATCGCCCTGCGCGCGCGCTTGCGCAGCCTCACTCAATAAAGTGGCTGCGGCTGGATTTTTAATGGGCTGCGGCGGCGTTTCCGGTTGTGGCGTTGTGTCGGTGTTGGATGGAGCTGTGTCTGCGGTTTCTGGCGTGGCAGGCGCGCTGTGCTGATGATGTGCAGGCGCATGCATATCTTCAATCGGCACGGCGCGCGTGGTGGCGGGTTCCATCGCACAAGCACTGAGAAATACGGAGCCAGCAGTAAAGCAGCACAGCAAAAACTGGCGTTGAGAAAATGTCGTCATGGTTTAGTGTCCGAGAAACTGATCCAGCAAGTTTACTGGTGCGCGGCCGTGGCAGGAAACATAGGCGGGCTGCGGTGAGCGACGATCAATTGGCAGACGGCGCGAGCCACTGCATCCTTCGTCGGTGCGATTGCCCGTGGCCTCGTCTATCCACTGCCATTCGATGTTGCTCTGCGAAGGGTCGGGCAGGGACTGATTGGGTAAGGCAGCCATGAGGTTGATCCAAATGGGCAGTGCGCCGGTGGCTCCCGTGAGCGGCATTTTTTGGTTGTCGTCGCGCCCTACCCACACCACGGTGTTGTAGTTGGCGGAGAAACCGGCAAACCAGCTATCGCGTTGATCGTC
>CAZHQZ010000049.1:0-2830 GCA_964534675.1 uncultured Pseudomonadales bacterium
TTGCAGTGTCCGAGTTCTGCGCAGCGCAACGATTGGTCGAATCACGAAAATAAATGCAGTGTGATGGAGATATTAGGGCAGGTATTACGCAATCGTTATGAAGGTTATTCCTACGCGATTTCTGCATCGGAATATCCCAACTTTTTGGTGAATTTTAATAACGGTGGCAATGGTGGTTCTGGCGGTGGTTCCACGGGTGGTGGTTCTGGCGGCGGTTCGGGTGGCGGCGATGATGGCGGTGGTTCTACTTACACGCCGCCTTCCGGCACGGAAGCAATTGGTTTAGACGGCAAAACAGTCATCGGCACGGTATTGGCAGGCAATGTTTATGACGATCAAGGCAATTTAATTGGCACGATCGACAGCGAAGGCAATGTAATTGATAACGACGGCAACAAAATTGGCACTTACCCTGCGGCAGGTGGCGGTATAGGAACCAGTTATGTCGCCGTGGATAAAGACGGCAAAGTATTGGGCAAAGTGGATAAAGACGGTTTTGTAGTCGATGACGGCGGCAATATTGTGGGCAAACGCGACGGTGATGATGTGTTGCAAACAGACGCGTTGGGCAATGTGGTGTTGGATAAAGACAATAAACCGACGGTGATTGGCAAGGTCGGTAAAGTGGCAGGCAATGGTGACATTATTGATAGTGGTGGCAATGTCATCGGAAAAATTAAATTAGAGTGATAAGTAGAGGAATGGTATGTCATTGGTAGAAGGGTTTAAAAAACAGAGCACGCTGTCGATGTTGATGGTGTCTGTCTTTCTCGGTTTGATTGCCGCAGGGCTTGCGGTGTTGTATCTCAAAAATAGAGAAGCGGCATTGGCAAAAAAATATCAAAAAGCGCCAGAGGCAGAAGTGACGATCATCGTGCCGGTGCGTGATTTGATGCCGGGGGAGATTGTTGCGCTGGACACCGTGGCAGCCAGAAAAATTCCTGAAAAATATGCAGGTCCCGATGTGTTGACGGCACAAATGTATAAAAAAGTGGAAGGCCGTCGTTTGCAATATCCGGCTGCGCGCGGCAAGCCTATTCCTCTGTACGCGCTCTCTGGTATTAACACGGGTGATTTTTCCGACTCCATTGCCTCTGGTCGCCGTGCAATTACGATAAAAGTAGATCGCATCAATTCAATGGATGGCATGCTGCGCCCCGGCAACCACATTGATATTTTGGTGGGCATGCCTGCCAATCAAGCTGGTGCAGAACCTACCCCTGGTTTGGAAAACGGCGGTGCGGAAGAAGTGGTATTTCCGGTGTTAGAAAATGTGGTGGTGATTGCAACGGGTAGTCAGGACGCAAAATCCATGCAGTCGCAGCGCGCTGGCACGGTGATGACAGATAAAGATTATTCCTCGGTCACGGTGGATTTATTTCCAGAACAAGTGGCGATGCTAAAAGTGGCAGAAGAAGCGGGGCGCATTATTGCTGCTTTGCGTAATCGCAATGATGGCAGCGCCAGTGGATTTGATGCGGTGCGTCCATCGCAATTAATGTCCTTGATGAGAAAAGCGCGCAATGCAGAATTGGCGCGCGCTTCAACCGAAGTGGTGCGTGATGTCAATGGCAATGTCATCGGCAAAGTGGTGGGCAATACCGTGTATGACGCACAGGGCAATGTGATTGGCAAAGTCAACGAGAAAGGCCAAGTGGTCGATGCCAAAGGCAAAGTGCTCGGTGAAAAAGCTAAAGCGCAGTTGGCTTTGGGTGCAGACGGCAGACCAGTTGGGCAAGTGGTTGGCGATAAAGTGTATGACGCCAACGGCAATCAAATTGGTCGCGTGGTCGATGGCAAAGTGGTGTCGAATGACGGCCGCATGTTGGGTCATGTCAGCGAATCGGTGGCGGTGGATGCCAAGGGCAATGTCATCGGCAATGTCGTCAACGGCGTTGTGTACGATAAAAACGGCAACCCTGTCGGCAAAGTGAACGCGAAAGGTCAGGTTGTCGATGAAAAAGGCAATGTAATCGGTGCGCCAGTTGGCAAAGTAGCCGTTGATGCAAAAGGCAAACCCATTGGCAAAGTGGTGGGTGACAAAGTGTATGACGCCAACGGCAAATTGGTGGCGCGCGTGGATGCCAACGGCAATGTCGTGGATTTAAACGGCAAAGTGGTTGGCAAAGTGTCTGACGGCGTGCAGCAATCGGCTGTGGCGATTGGCAAAGACGGAAAAACATTAGGACGCATTGTGGATGGCAAAGTGATTGATGCTATGGGCAATGTAGTCGGCACCGTCAATGCAGATGGCTCGGTGACAGATGTGAACGGCAATGTCATCGGCAAGGCGGTGAACGATGCTTTGGTGGATGCCAAAGGCAACGTGGTGGCCAATGAAGTAGTGGGCAGCGACGGAAAATCTATCGGCAAAGTCATTGGCGATAAGGTTTACGACGACAAAGGCAATGTTGTTGCCACGGTCGGCGCTGATGGCGCGGTGAAGGCAATGGATGGTCGTGTACTGGATGTTTCTGTGCGTGCAGGCACGCCAGATTCCGCACCGCTGGCAATCGTGGACGGCAATGTGCCGGCCGTGGAATCCGGCGCTGGTGACGGTGTTAGTGGGCGCAGCTACGAAAACATGAGTGGCGGCAATAAAGAAAACGGCGTGTTGAAATTGGATAAAACATCAATTTCATCTGCATCAACCGATGCGCAAGCATTGCCGCAAGGCAAGTGAGGCGGCAATGAGTCAGGGATCAATCACTATGAGCATTAACTACACCATGAAAAAACAATTATCGCGCACGCAACAGTGGCTCAAATGGCTGAGTGTTTTGATGACATTTTTTGTCATGAATTCGCTGCAAGCGGCGGACCCTCAGCC
>CAZHQZ010000049.1:2930-6520 GCA_964534675.1 uncultured Pseudomonadales bacterium
GCTGAAATCAGCGCGCTGTTGCGCGATGTGGAAGGCATCACGGTGAAATCGGTTTCTGGCAGACCAGTCATTGAAGGCGACATTTATGAGCGCGATAAAGTGCTGGTGGAGCGCGTGGTGGCACTGTATCCCAGTGTAATTAATCTCACGCGCGTGTCGAATGCGTTTTCAGAAAAAATGGTTTACATGAATGTGCAAATCACAGAGTTCAACACCAACGATTTGGAACAGTTGGGCATTAATTGGCAAACGGATATTGCGGGGCCAACGGCTGCTTTTTACAAAGGTGTTAAAACCAATTCTGTTTATCGCCCAGCACCTGCAAAAGATTTTACGGGTGATTTAACCGCGCTGCCGTTTAAAAATGGCGATGGTCAGGCTTTCTTTGGTATTGCCACGGAAATTACTTCGCGCATCAGTTACTTGGTGAGTACAGGTGATGCGTTTTTATTGGCTTCGCCGCGTTTGAGCGCGCGCAGCGGCGGGCAGGCAGAGTTTCTGGCGGGTGGTCAGGTGCCGGTGGTGACTAGCAATATCAACGGTTCATCGGTGGATTACAAGGATTTTGGTATTAAGTTGAGCGTTGCGCCACAGGCCGATACGCGCGGCAACATCTCGGCAAAAATTTCTACCGAAGTCAGCGTGTTGGATCCTGCGAATGCCGTAGACGGTAACCCTGCCTTCAAAACGCGCGGCACTACTACCGATGTCAACATGAAAGACGGCGAAACCTTGGTTATTTCTGGGCTGACCAATTCAGAAATCAGCAGAAACTTGGATAAAGTGAAATGGTTGGGTGATCTGCCAATTTTAGGAAAATTATTCCGCTCTAAGTTTTTTCAAACCAAAAAAACAGAACTGGTTATTTTTGTTACGCCGACCATTATTGACGTGAACCATGACATCAACCGCGAAGAAGCAGCGCGCCGTGATGACATGATTAACCGCTTCAATAGTTCGTTTGAAAAAGGCTTGTTTGAATAATCGCGTTCATTTGTAGAGATTCATCAATGTTTGAGATAACAGTTAGCACCAAAGGTGAAAGCGATAATCTTGTGCGCTGCATGGGAAATCGCTGTGGCATAGGGAAATCCAGAGACAATCTGGTGCAGTTGCGCGGCTGGAAAGTAGCGGGCTTGCATGCGCAGATTGAAGAAAAAGGCGATGGCTTGCATATCAGCGATCAAGTGGATGCCGGCACTTTTGTGAATGGCAAACGCATTGATGCTTATGGTCCGTTGACCACGGCGGATGTCATCACCATCGGCGCATACAACTTGCGTTGCAAGCAGTTGGACGTGGGCAACACCATGATGGCTGCCAATGAAGATGGCGCTGAAGAAAGTGCTGTGATTGCTGATGGCGGTGTTGCTGCTGCGCCCGCTATGGGTGCAGTGGGTGGCGCGCAGCAAGAGCAACTCATTTTGTGGCAAAGCCATGTGCACGAAGAATTGCTCAAACGCATGGATTTGAAGCGCATTGATGTTGGCACGATGTCGGATGACGATTTGCGCAACAGAATCAAAGCACTGATTGATGAAGTGTTGGATGGCTTGGAAGGTTCTCTGCCGCCGTTTATTACGCGCGCACGTTTAACAGAAGATGTTTTGAATGAGGCCGTTGGTTTGGGACCTATGGAAGCCTTGTTGACCGATGACTCTGTTACGGAAATTATGGTGAACAGCTTTAACGATATTTATGTTGAGCGCAGTGGTCGTTTACAGAAGTCGAGTGTCAATTACAGTAGCCATAAAGCCGTACTCTCAACCATTGAGCGTATTGTTTCGCCATTGGGCAGACGCATTGATGAAAGCTCGCCGATGGTGGATGCGCGTTTGAAAGACGGCTCGCGTGTGAATGCGATTATCCCGCCGCTGGCTCTTAAAGGCCCTTGTATTACTATCAGAAAATTTTCCAAGAAAAAATTGCAAGCATCTGACTTGGTTGGCTTCAAAGCCGTCAGTGAAAACATGATGAAGTTTCTGAAAATTTGCGTGGAGCAAAAACGCAATATTGTTATTTCAGGCGGTACGGGTTCGGGTAAGACAACTCTACTCAATGTGTTGTCTAACTTTATTCCTCATGGTGAGCGCGTTATTACCATTGAAGATGCGGCGGAGTTGCAGTTGGCGCAGCCGCATTTGGTGTCTTTAGAAGCGCGGCCGCCCAACATGGAAGGGCGCGGCGCTATTCCCATTCGCGATTTGGTAAAAAACTGCCTGCGTATGCGCCCAGACCGAATCGTTGTCGGTGAGTGTCGTGGCGGCGAAGCGCTGGATATGTTGCAGGCTATGAATACCGGTCACGAGGGCTCGCTGACTACCGGTCACGCCAATACACCGCGCGACATGATTTCGCGTTTGGAAGTGATGGTGATGATGGCGGGCATGGAACTACCGATACAGGCGATTCGTGAGCAGATTTCCTCGGCGGTTAACTTGATTGTGCAGCAGTCACGATTTTCCGACGGCAGTCGCCGTGTAACAGCTATCAATGAAATTACCGGTATGGAGACGGGCATTATCCAGATGCAGGAAATTTTTCGTTTTCAACAAGAAGGGTATGACGCGGAAGGGCGTGTGCGCGGTCATTTTGTAGCGACAGGTCGAGTGCCTGAGTTCTATGAAGAGATGCGTAAACGCGGTCTGGAAGTGGATATGAGCTTATTTGGTTGAGAAAAAAAGATGATGTCTGGTACAGGTTTGTTGCTCATTTTTGTGCTGCTGTTTATCAGCATATCCATCATTGTATTTTTGGTGCTGCAACTCAGTGCAAAAGTGCGCGCACGTTTTGAGTCGCAATTGTCTGAAGAAGCAAACATGAACTTATCCGACATGTTCATGTTTATGGATCCCGATATGTTGGTGCGCTACTACACCACTGCTTTAGTGGTTGTTCCGCTGCTGGTATTGATTATTCGTCGCGATTTTCTCAGTGTATTGGTAGCCGTAGTGTTTATGGCGGTGGTGCCAAAAATTATGTATGGCAGCATCAAAAAATCGCGCATGAAAAAATTTGATGAACAATTGCCGGATGCATTTATGTCGCTGGCCAGCAGCTTAGGTGCGGGAACCAGTTTGATGGGCGCTATTGAAACTCTGGCCACGGAGCAGCCAGCGCCGCTGGCGCAAGAATTTTCATTGTTGGTGCGCAAAATTAAGTTGGGCGTTAATTTCGATCAGGCCTTGGTGGATATGGAAAAACGTATTCCCTCGCAAGATTTTAGAGTGGCGTTGTCGGCTATTCGTATTTCGCGTGAGGTGGGCGGCAACTTAGTCGAGGTAATGGAGAAACTCGCAGATACTTTGCGGCAAAAAGCGGCTATGGAAGGAAAAATTGTCAGCTTGACCTCGCAGGGAAAAATGCAGGGCTATGTGATGACAGGTCTGCCTATTCTGTTGGCTTGCGCATTGAATGTAATTGAGCCGGAAGCCATGAGCAAGTTGTATACGACAACAGTCGGCTATGTGGTGCTGGGTGTTATCGTTGTGATGCTGGGTATTGGTTTTTCGATTATTCGAAAAATCACGACCATTGATGTGTGAGTGATACGCCATGTGGTCATCGATACAAAAAGAACTGTCTGATTT
>CAZHQZ010000049.1:6620-9792 GCA_964534675.1 uncultured Pseudomonadales bacterium
GCGCTGATGCTGAAAAAATTATCTTTTTTTGTTTTCGTGGGCTCGATATTGCTGGGTTTTTTCTTGCCGGTAGTCTGGCTGAGCGAAACAAAAGCCAAGCGCGAAAAAGAAGTGATGCGCGCACTGCCGATGTATCTGGAGTTTATTTCTATGTGCGTTGAGGCAGGCTTGAATTTAACCGGCGCGATGAATCAGGCGGTAGAGAAAGGTCCCAGCGGTGCGCTAAAACACGAGTTTTTAACGGTAATGCGTGATATTCGTGCAGGAGCCAGCAGGGCAGATGCGTTGACGCGTATGGCAGAGCGCCTCGATATAAAAGCGGTCAGTGCATTTGTGCGTGCGGTGATTCAAGCAGAAAAATTGGGTTCTAGCATGAGTAAAGTATTGAAAGTGCAATCGGATCAGCGCCGCAATGAACGCTTTCAGCGCGCGGAAAAACTGGCGATGGAAGCGCCGGTTAAACTAATTTTCCCGCTGATGGCATTTATTTTCCCCGTCACTTTTATGATTCTCGCTTTCCCCATTGTTATGAAGTTTATGCATCAAGGATTTATGTGATGTTGTTGGGGAGTCTGCGGTTCAATGGCAAGTGCGATATTTCTGCTCTTGCCAAGCAAACCACGAATGTATTTGAACGTATGTGTGGGTTGTTAGGGCGCGTGGAGATAAGTGATTGCGAGAGTTTGTGGATTACGCGCTGCAATTCCATACACACCTGTTTTATGCGCTATGCGTTAGATGTCGTGTTTGTCGATAAACAGGGTGCGGTGTTAAAAGTTTGTGCGAATGTTGTGCCGTGGCGGATGCGTTTTTGTTGGCCGGCTGCCGCCGCCTTGGAGTTACGTGCGGGCGCAGCCAGTCAGCTTGGTATTTCGGTAGGCTCTCATGTGGAATTTTTACCCAATAGGTAAACGCAATATGATGCAACGTGTATTGGTGGTGCTTGCGGCGCTGGTTTTAGCAGCCTGTGCGTCAATGACAGATCTATCGACGTTGGCGCAGTGGCGCGCTAAAGCGGATAAAGCATACCAAGAAGGGCAGTATTCTACTGCGTTGAGCTATTACCAAAAGTTATCGAAAGCTGCGCCATCGGAAGCGGAAATTTGGTTTCGTTTGGGCAATACCCATGCGCGCATGGATCAAACAGATGAAGCGGTAAAGGCGTATCGCGAAGCGGTATTGCGCGATAACCGTTTTTCTAAGGCGTGGTACAACGCTGGCTTTAACCAGTTGCGCGCTTCTGCACAGACATTTTCTGAAGCGACGCGCTATCTCTCCCCTGATGACCCAATTTATAAAATTGCAAAATCGTATAATGAACAATTGCTGCAATTGATGGAGCATCAGAACAAAGTGCTGGCTAAAGCGGCGGATAAAGAGCAAAACAAAACGCCGGTGGATGTTAGTAAAGTTGAAATGATTGTGTTGGATGGCAAGCCACAAAAAATTTCTGATTTGCCTCCTGCTTTATTGCCCGATCAAACAACGCCAGAGAGCTTAGAAGAGGCTAGGTTGCGTGAAGCAGAGCAACATGAAGCGACTCCGGTTCCATCAGAGGAACCTAAGAAGGAAAGTTCAGAAAAAAAAGACATGTGGCATCCGCCCTTGTTAAAAATGTCAGACGGGCAGGCTGAATAAGCATGAGAGCTGCGCTGTCGTTACTGCGCTATCAGCGAGGTCAGAGCGCGACAGAGTTCATTATTATCGCGCCGGTAATTTTTATGCTGGTGTTTGGTTGCTTGCAGTTTGCTTTGATTTATCAGGCAAAAACCACACTCAATTACGCGGCGTTTAATGCGGCGCGTATTGCATCAGTGAATGGCGCTACGCTGACATCGGTGCGGCGCGGCTTTGTGATTGGCATGGCACCGTTTTATACGACAGATAACAATTCTTTCAATGTGACGGATGCGGTTGGCATTGTTGATGGTTTGGTAGGAACGGGTTATGTGAAGTTTGATCGCATCAATCCAACGCGCTTGGCTTTTTTGGAATTTGGCGAAGATGATCCGGTAACCGGCTGGAAGAAAATCCCCAACGATAATTTGATGTACCGCGATGCCAAGCCGGGTGCGTCGCGCGTTAACATCCAAGACGCCAATTTGCTCAAGCTGCAAATTACGTTTTGTTATCACATGAGCTTTCCTGTTATTCGTGTTGCAGTCAGGGAGGCGATAAGAACCTACAACATCGGCCACAACCTGCTCGATTGCGAAGCTAGCACCAATGATCCGTATACGATTCCTATTACTGCATCAGCCTTAGTGCGCATGCAGTCAGATATTCTGGATGATCCGGCGTGGAATGCATGGCCTTACGGCGAAAGCTCAGGCAGTTTGTTAAATCTGGGAGCCTTTGGTAATAACGGCTTGGGGCTTTCGCACAAATCCGATGCGGAAGAAGGCGATCAATCATCGCCCTAAATAGTTGTATCAAGATAGGTGGTTTTTTCAATACCAAAATAGCGCAAAGCCTTCTCAAGCTCTGTTACAGATTCATCTACGCGCGTAAACAGAGCGATGTGACTTTCTTCGAGTGATGCGTCGTTGCCTTCAGCAGCTTGCGAGAAATTTGACGTAGGCTGCGCCAGTAACCACGCCACGCGCCGCGCCACTGCATCGCTAGAATCTACCCAATGTTTTATTTCCGGTAACTGTTCACGCAAGCTGTCAGATATTAGAGGAAAGTGCGTGCAAGCCAATACGATGGTGTCCAGTTGTTCTTGCGCAATGGCTGTGCGCAGCGGCATTAACACGCGATGTAATGCCGTTTGATCTACGATGCCGGTGCGCAGTTTTTGTTCGGCCATCCACACCAGTTCATTGCTGCCTACGCGCACAACGTGGCAATAGCTGGCAAAATCATCAATCAGTTGTTGTGTGTAAGCGCGTGAAATAGTGCCTGGGGTGGCGAGCAATCCTATGCAGTTTGATTGCGTTAATTGCGCAGCGGGTTTAATGGCGGGAACAACACCAACAATGGGTGTTGCTAATTTTTTTCGCGTGGCTTCTAGCGCAACCGTGCTGGCGGTGTTGCAGGCGAGCACAATAATATCGGGTTGATACTGTTTGTGAATCGCGCTCAACACGGCGGTCACGCGTTCAATCAATTCATCTTCTTTTTTAAGGCCGTAGGGAAAAAAAGCATTGTCCGAGCAGAACAGCCATTGATG